>NZ_JAUBOQ010000030.1:0-100943 GCF_036700325.1 Microcoleus sp. Z1_B2 | reverse complement strand
TCTAAAATCTAAAATCTAAAATCTAAAATCTAAAACCTAAAATCTAAAATCTAAAATCTAAAATCTAAAATCTAAAATCTAAAATCTAAAACCTAAAATCTAAAATCTAAAATCTAAAATCTAAAATCTAAAATCTAAAATCTAAAACCTAAAATCTAAAATCTAAAATCTAAAATCTAAAATCTAAAATCTAAAATCTAAAACCTAAAATCTAAAATCTAAAATCTAAAATCTAAAATCTAAAACCTAAAATCTAAAATCTAAAATCTAAAATCTAAAATCGATTGAGTGTGTTAGCTTAAAGTCATTACAGCCAATATTAGCCACAGTCGCCCCCAAACAATCATGCTGCCCCACGAGTTGCAAAACATTGCCCCAGAACCGACTCCCGCGGCCGAAATTTTTCAGAGACACCAAATTGTCCGCGAGTTTTACGACGAAATTAAGTACCGTCAAGAACTAGAACTTCACTGCCAGTGGTATTACGCTACAGCCAAGCAGCATCAGCAGGAATTGCAGAAAATGCAGGGAGATTGGAATATTTTAGGTTGGTTCAGCCGCAGACGGTCGAAAAATTAAGGAGTGAAAACAAAAAATGGTTTGTAGTAAGGACTTTAGTCCCGTCGATCGACTAAAAGCCACAGAAAAAACTGAACTCCTCACTACAAACTCTACAACTGTTATATGACCAAGAATTTCTTCATGTGGTACCCGCCACGTGATTTATCTCGCGCAAGTCAATCGAAAGCATCTCAAATCTAAAATCCTTGCGTCCCCCGAATTTATCTCGCGCAAGTCAATCCAAAATCTAAAATCTAAAATCTAAAATCGAATGACCCCCGCCCAAAAACGGATAATTGCTTTCCGACAGGAGTCGCGACGATCACAAAATTTTAGATATTAGTTCAAGCTTCCAGATTCATCTGTGGAGTAAATCTAAAATCTAAAATCTAAAATCGACTGACGGGATTTGATTTTGTCTTTGGGCTGCTTCAACTTTTGAGACAGCTAGACTTCCGAAGATATCAATTCGACCTCATCCTCTTTGAAGTGAGCTCGAAATTTTTTGTCAAATTGTACTAGAACCGGCCAATTAGCACTGACCGGTCTGCCGTGCCATTCGTGAACGATCGCCACGACTTCTCCTTCCATACCCTTAATATCAAATGGTTGACTGCGATTTTCAGGGTGGTGGTAGACAACAACAGAGTTTTTAATGCAAACGCGATCGCCAACTTTCATAAATTTAAACTTAGTGTTCTTTCTTCCCAACTATACAAAGCGTGCAAGTGCAGAACACCTGTACGCTTTGGCGACAGTCTTTTTATCTTCCCACAAGTAGAGCGAAAACTTAAACAAACTTGGCGGTTATCTGTCGGTGCTTTGATCGCCCGCCGCGATCCCGGGAAGCCACAACACAGATATATTCTCGGTGGAACCCGTAGGCCCGATAGGCCTTTAAAGCTTGATCGGGCGGATTCTCAAGGGCGGGAATTGATGCAGGCTAATCACGAAACGATTAACTTAACTGATTTAACCAACACTCAACATCAACAGCCAAGGTTTGACCCAACTCCAGCAACTGCCGGATCGAAGACAACTCCCAGCCGCCGCCTGAACCCGCAATCTCCAAGGCAACAGCAGCCACCGCATTTTCGCCCGCCGAGGCCTCTTGCCGTTGCAGCCAGCCCAAACACAGAGGCACAATTTGACTGTACAGAGAATCGAAATACAGTTCCTGCGATTTGTCCAAGCACAAACCCAGACTCAGCCGATCGCCCACAGCAATCAAACGCTCGATCGTGCGGATCTCAGCTTCCAACTGGACAGGCGAGCGATCTTCCACACCCGATCCTGCTTGCAGCAGCCTGTCTAGCGATCGCCAAACCATCTTTTCCAAAATTTCCTTGACTTCGGGAACGTTCAACCGACAGCGGAGATGGCCGGCTTCAGTGGCGATCGCCTCAATTTCGGCCAGCAGCGGTTCCACATCCTCGGTTTCCAATTCCAGGGCCTTGGCCGCCGTCAAACAGCGATGTCCCAAAGCCACCTCAGCAGCCACCTGCAACTCTACCGGCACCGGCAACTCGTCGCGGTGGAACGCCATCATCACCCCGTAATTTTCGCGGTAAACCTGAGTGTAAAGCTGATCCAACCGAGTCAAATTTTCCTGACTCAGCAACTGCACGATCCGGTGGCGTTCCTCAGCGAATAAATCCCGCAAGCTAAAGGACTGATCCCCAAACAGCCGCACCATTTCCAGAATCGCGTGGGCTGCCGAAGCTTCTTGCATAACTCCAAACAGCCGCTCTTTGAGCATAGTGTACGATCGGCGGCTGCCAAAAGGCTGAATGCAGCAGTGGAAGTCCCAGCCGCCGAGGTGCAACGCAGCAAACACAAAAACCTCTGTTTCCCGCGTAATTTCCGAGGTTAACTGCAATTGACCCACAGCCAGAGTCATCGAGCCCATGCGCTGAATTTGGAAATCTTCCTGCTGGGCCTGATAGCAGTAAACTCGCTGTTCGCGGGGATATTTGGCAAACAGAGAACTGATCGCGTAGTGGGCGGCCACCTGTTTGAGACTAATTTGGGCTGTTACCACGAGTTTGCGGTAAACTTCGGCCCCTGTTTGGAAATACTCAACGTTGCTGGGTACGAGGGCTAGTCGATCGACAAAATCCTTTTCTAGCTGCACCCCGGTAACTTCCCCCGCCAATTCGAGCGCCCGGGCCGCGTAGCGCAGAATTTGCACGCCTTCTGGCCGCGAGATTTCTTCAAAAAACCAGCCGCAGCTAGTGAACATTAACAGGGTGTGGCGCTGCATTTCCAGCAGTCGCAGGGCGTCCACCTGTTCTCCGGCATCGAGGGGGCGCACTTGATGGCGTTGGAGGAAACTGTCAACATTACTGGGGGATCGATCCCGGATCACCTCAATATATTCATCTCTGGCTTTCCAGGGATCGCACAACAGCTTGCGCCCTGCTTCTTCGTAAATCGGAATCAGTCGATCGCGCAGCCAATTGAGAGTATCCCGCAGAGGGCGGCGCCATTTGAGGTGCCATCCGCCGCCACCACCGCAGCCGCAATCATCTTGCCAGCGATCGACCCCGTGAGAGCAACTCCAGGCCGTCACAGGTTTGAGTTCAACTTCCCAAGCGCTCGGATTTTGACTTAAATAATGAGCAAAATTCGTCACCGTCCAACCGCGGCGGGGAAACTCTTCTGTGAAGGCGTAGGCGAGGCATTTTTCCGTACTGTTTTTGTGGTGGCCGAAAGTTTCGCCGTCCGTCGCCACGCAGATTAATTGAGCCTGTCTGTGGTCTCCCCGCACTGCTTGACCCAAGCGCCCGGCCAAGTGGTGGCTGCTGCTGAGAACGTCATTGAAGCCCATATCCCGCGAGATCGGGCCATCGTAGAAAAAGATATCGATGTAGGGAGTGTTGGTAGTTGGGGCTGCAGAATTTTGGGAGTGCCCGCGCCCAAAATAGTGAGTGCTCAGCGGCGAGAGTTGGTGGTCAGCCATCAACCGCATTTCCGGTTTCAAATAGCAGCGGTACGGGCGAGTCGGATCGATTTGACCCCCGCCGACTTCGTGCCATTCGGAATTTTCCGCTGGTTCCCCTTCTTGGTTTTGCCCGATTAGCGGGCGGCAGCGTTCGGCTTGGGAGGGGGCTAAGACAATGAAGCGGATGCCTTCAGCGACTAAAACTTCGAGGGTGGCGTAGTCTACGGCGGTTTCGGCGAGCCACATTCCTTCGGGATCGCGATCGAACCGGGAGCGAAAATCTGCGATCCCCCAGCGAATTTGGGTGTATTTGTCTCGCTCGTTAGCGAGGGGCATGATGATGTGATTGTAGACTTGGGCGATCGCGTTGCCGTGACCGTTGAGTCGCTGACAGCTTTTGCGATCGGCTTCCAGAATCCGCTGGTAGACTTCCGGGTCGTAGCGTTCCAGCCAGCTCATCAGGGTCGGCCCGATGTTGAAGCTCATATACTCGTAGTTGTTGACGATCCCCGCGACTTCGCCCCGATCGTTGAGTATGCGGGCAAAGGCGTTCGGGCGGTAGCACTCGATGTCAATGCGTTCGTTCCAGTCGTGGGCTGGAGAGGCGCTGGCTTGGCGTTCGATCGCGTCCAGGTAAGGGTTTTCCCGGGGTGGCTGGTAAAAGTGACCGTGAACCGTCACGCACACCCCAGTTGCAGTCGCCGCACTGCTTTGGGTTGCAGCCGTTACGGTTGGCGAAGACAAAGGTAGCACATCGGATTGAGTAGTAGAAATCGAAACCATGCGATCGAATCCTCAAGTAGTTAAAGACAATAAAACCAGCCTATTTAGAAACTGAAACCTTACGCAGCAAGAGTTACAGCTAGGCATCTGTTCGGGCTAAATTTTGGCAGATAAGTTTTGATACATTTGTAGTATTGCTAGCAAAGCATTCGTTCCAAGATGCCAACCGTCGATCCCTGGTTTGTTTGCCAATGCTTTGCTGTTGAAAGAGTTAAAAAAGGTAGCTTTTGCTGCTTTTTGGCACTTGCGACCCATTTCGGGTTCGTGCTTGCAGGGCTGCTCATTGAGATTTTGATTTACATTGCTGGATCTTAAAGTCTTATTCATTAAATAGCAAGTTTTCGCCGGAAAAATTTAAAATTTGGCGATAAATCTTGGCGATTGTGGATATCGGTTTAATGCCCGATCGATTTATAGAATAATAGTTTAGCCAGAGTTTCGCATCATACTTTAGGTGCTTTTTACCTAAGTTCTGGAGAAGTTAGGCCAGTTGGGTTAGGGCGGGGCAGATTTCCTGCAAATGTACTTTCCAGAAGAGTTGTAACAATTGTGCGGAGTCAAAAGGCAACAAAAAAGCAAAACGGTAACTGTTATATTTTAACCCCTGAGAGGTATGTGGGGGCGGAGGCGGAGGCATTGGAGGATGAGGAGGGTTTGGACGAGAAGAGGCTGCATTTGACGGCGAAGTTGGAGAGGCAATTTGCCGAGAGTGCCAAGTTAGAGGCGATGATTCTGGAAAATCTACCGGGGTGGAGTTAGGGGAATTGAGGAATTGCTGAAGTCCAAGCCCTCCGATATCCTGAGAATTGCGACTCACCCAGCCGCGTTAAATGTGCGCGTTTTAGGTTCGGTTGCCCGGGGTGAAGCAACAGCAGATCGCGAGGTAGATTTTTTAGTAGAATTGGAACCAAAACGCACGTTTTAAGCAATATTAAAGAATATATTGAGCGGATTTAGTCTTACGAAATTCGGGTAAAAGACGCCGAAATAATTGTATAGGAGACAATCTAATGCCAGAACTCAGCAGATTTTTAGGCATCATCATCACGACGTACTATAACGACCACCCGCCCCCGCAATTTCATGCCCGCTACAATCAACAAAAAACCATCATTGATATCGAAACCCTCTCAATCCTAGAAGGCAAACTTTCCCCTCGCATCTTAGGATTAGTGGTAGAGTGGGCTGCCCTTCATCAAACAGAGCTCATGCAAAATTGGCAACTTGCCAGACTTCAAACACCATTAGAACCTATTGCACCTTTGGAATAAACAATGCTCAAAGATATTAGCTCAGTTCAACCATTAAAAAATTATCAACTTCACATCAAATTTGAAGATAACCAAGAGGGAGTAGTTGACATTAGCCAATTAATCGAATTTACCGGAATCTTCGCCCCCCTGCAAGACTTGACTTACTTTAACCAAGTCAAACTAAATCCAGAATGGGGGACAATTTACTGGGAAAATGGAGCTGATTTAGACCCCGATGTTCTCTACTCCATTGTCACCAACCAACCGATACAAATCAAGGAAACCATAACCAACCTGATGTAATTTTATCTACGAGCTAAAACCAAACAGGTTAACAAGAATAATCGCTACGTAAAAAGTGGACATTAACCAACAAAAAGAACAATTCAGCAACATCTACCTGCAAGCTGTCACCACCGTTGCCGGCTATTCCCTCTACAAACCCTTCGTAGACGATGACAGCGTAGACTGGGGAGTAGCTGCGAAAGGCGGGATAGGCCCCATTAGAGCGCCTCGCTTAGAATTGCAGTTAAAATCTACATCAAGAGACATCCAAGACGATCGCTCCATCCGCTACCCCCTCAAACTCAAAAACTACGACGATTTAAGAATGGATGACTTCGCCATTCCCCGAATTTTAGTTGTCGTTTTAATCCCAGAAACACCCGAAGACTGGTTAACCCAGTCGGAAACAGAACTCTGCATCAGAAACTGCGGATATTGGATCTCGCTGCGGGGAAAGCCAAAAACACAAAACACAAACGCTGTCACCGTTACCATCCCTAGAACCAACCAATTTACAGTCGCCGCCCTTCAGTCAATTATGGAGGGAATTAGCCAAGGAGTTCAACCATGAAAGTCACCGTACAAGATAGCCAAACTCTCGAAACAATCGAGCTAAATCAACTGAGAAATTACTTACAAACTCACGGCTGGCATGAAGACCAACCTTTCTTAGATAATGCCACACTTTGGCACAAACCAACAGCCGATGCAGAAGACTTTGAAATATTGCTGCCTAACCGGGAAAACCTGGGAGATTATGCAGCCCGCATCCGGGAGGCAATCCAAACGCTAGAAAACGCAGAAAATCGCCCAAAAATTGAAATTTTAAGCGAACTGCTTACCAGCATTCCCAACATGACTATTCAGGGAATTGTTATGCAAATTCACACCCCCAACACAGACCAATTAAGCGGCGAAATAACCTTAATAGGGGTCATTGCTGACAAATTGCGGAAAATTCAAACTTCTCTCGCAGACAAAGATTATATCTTGGCGATTAAAGCTTATCAAGAACGCTTACCGATTCTCTGTAGCGGTGACTTAATCAAAGACAACAACGCCTTCATCCTCAAAAACCCCCACAACTTAACTCTCGATGAATTGTGGTAAGACTAACAGATTTTGTCGAAATCTATATTAAACACCTTCCAAACAAATATCAAGTTCCCTAGCAAAGGCCTCTGGCGCATCCAGCATCAGCCAGTGTCCAGTATCGGGGATCGTAGTTGTCGTCAGTGTGGGACGGAGGATGTGGAGGCTGAAGGGAAAAGTGTTTGAGGGAGCAATAATCGCGTGGGCCCGTGTTCCAGGGGCTGCTAGGTAGCGATCGAGAGCATTAACTGCTTCAAAGGCAAACATCCCGCGAGACATTCCAGACAGACAATCCTGTGGAGTCGCCGCCAAGCAAGCGAGAATCCGATCGCGCGTATCGGCCCTGCTTCCTGTCAGCGCCTCATTGAAGCTGGTTTCCACAGCAGCCCGCCAATCCTCCGTCTCCAGAGCCCTCTGGTAGGGAACGATGCGTTCCTCGTGCACATCTGCAGGCACCTTGGTAAAGTCTCCAGGTGGGTCTGCCAGAATCAACTGCGCGATGCGGTGCGGTGCGGCTGCTGCTGTGGCGAGGGCAATACAAGCACCGAAACTGTGCCCGACGATCGCCACTCGATCGAGTCCCAGCCCATCCAGTACCGCCAAAACATCCGCTGCACAGGAGGCGGGCGCATAGTTGCCGTCCTCCGGCGGTGCAGAATCACCGTGTCCCCGCATATCAAGGGCGATCGCCCGTCGGGTACGGGCGACACGGGCAAGCTGCGCCTCCCAGATGCTCGCAGAAACCGTCATACCGTGCACGAACACCACCGGCAGCGCCTCGGATTCCCCAGCGGTGACAGGGGGGCTGGCTTCGATGATGTGAATAGTGCCGATCGGTCCTTTGATATTTGTCGATCGCATAAAAACTTCTCCTAAGTTTTATAGTCCTAGACGCACGGGTAGTCAGAAACCGGATTTTTCGCAAAAATACTCGGTTATATCAAATCCGTTAACATCGGAATTATTATCTCACTCTTCTCTTTCTCTGTGTCCTCTGTGCCCTCTGTGGTTTAATCATTCCGATACAACCGGAATTGATATTAGACATCGCAGAAAAGGTAAAAACCCGGTTTCTTGGGTTTGGACGGGTAAGTCAGGTTCCAATTTCCTCATTTTACACAACCAATTTTACCTCTGTTACTCCTTGACGCAATTCATACTGTCCTTTCACCCAAAATTGTTTAATTTTTTCACCCAAAAACGGAGCAGCTTGCATCATCAATAAACGCAATAATCCATTTTTTCGTAGTTGTTCGCCTTTCCACGCTTCTTGTGCTTGAAGTTGTTGGGCGCGAATAATTTCGGGTTCGCGTTCTGCCTGAATCCGCGATAATGCTAAGTCAATATCCTCAGAATTAGCCCCTGCTTTCAATAAAGGTACAAGGTGATTGGCCGCAACAATTACATCGCGCAAAGCCATGTTAATTCCTTGAGCGCGAACCGGAGACATGGGATGTGCCGCATCCCCCAAAAGTATGATTCCTGGTCGATGCCAGCGCGGACAGCGACCAACCACAACAGATAATCGCATCGGAGATTCGATCGTATCGGCACAGTTGCGGAAATGTTCTGCCATCCACGCAGGCGATCGCGATGCGAAAGTTTCTGCCCAGTCTGTGTGTTTCCAATCGGTTTTGTCATCTGCCGATAGCACCCAAGCCAGATGCAGTTTTCCTGATTCTGCCCCATGAAAGACACTGAATCCGCTACCGCCATTCAGGATAGAATAAAATACATTATCCGCCACAAACCGAGGATGAGCGGCAAGTTTAAACCACAGAACATCTATACTATTCTGCTGTTTTACTAACTCTAATTCTGCACGCTGTCGTACAACCGAGTTTCTACCATCTGTACCAATCACAAGTGCTGCAGGAATTTCTCGCCCATCTCCTAGCTTTACACCCGCAATGCGATCGTTTTTGTACAGTAAATCTTTTACGGGAACACCTGGGATAAATTCAAACTCTGGATGCAACTGAGCTTCTGAAATTAGTGTTTCTAACAAAGGCGGTTGCGATACCAGTGTACAAGGTCGATTTGACCCCATTGGCTCATCAACTCGAAATAGTTGCCGATCGCCCACAATGAACTCCCAGGCATCAATTTGTCGGTGTGGAACACCTTCTAGGATTGTGGATAAGCCCATTTGGGCGATCGCATCCAATCCGCTGGGCATTAAGCCTTCACCGCGAAACACTCGGTAGGAATCTTTTGCCGCCTCAACCAAGGTAACAGCAATACCTCGTTTCACCAGCAGTAAGGCAAGTGCCGCACCAGTTGGCCCCGCTCCGACAATTACAACTTGTGTCATTTGGTATTTTCCATTGCTTGTTGCGGATATTGAGATGCAAACAGAGGTGGTTAAAGGGTGCGCGATGATCTATTAGACATCTCCCATAATTATTATCGTGGAACAGGCATCCTGCCTGTTCAAAACCTGCTTTTTTGGAGAAGTCTCTTAATCCCAGCTATTTTTGGAGTGCCTGTTGAAAAGTCTTAACTGCATCAACATGATTCACCATATTGATGCAGCGCAACAACAAATCCAAATCGATCCCTTTCACCTCCTCACTACTGGAAACCTTTTCATAATGAAGTGTATTGCCCTCTCCCCGCAGGTGATAAACCTCTAACAATCCATCTTCCCAGAACCACACTTCCTTTATCTTCAGCCGCTTGTATGCCTCCAGTTGGTTGATGCCACCACTGGAAAACACGACCTCGATCGCCAAATCGGGTAGCCTGCGACCAGGAGCAAGTTTATAAGATTCATCCGCCTCTCGCTTGACTTTTCCCGTTTCACTTTCCAGAGTCATTGAGCCAGTGGGAGTAAAGTCAAACCCCGCCATCAGCAGGTAAAGCTCCAACAATCCGGCAATTCTCTTCTTAACGGTTTCGTGGGGTTCTCCAGGCATTAGTTTAATCTCCAGAATTCCATCCAGGAAAGAAAGTCGATATCCTGGACGGTCTAACAATTGCTCAACTGCTTTGAACTCTCTCCAAGTGAGTCCCTCAAACAGAAGGGGCGATTCTTTTCTGGGTGGTGCGATGATTGCTGCAGTCATTTGATTCTCCAGTCTATTTCCAGATGAGAAACGATCGGGTTTGGAGGGCGATTTGTTTATTATAACTTTAAGTAGCATCCTCCACTGTAAATCCGATTTCTTGCCCGTAGGATAGTTCCAGCGTGTGACAAGCGAATTTCTTCATGTGGTACCCGCCACGTGATTTATCTCGCGCAAATCAATCCCAAATCGAAAATCGAAAATCACTTATTGCCCCCGCATTTATCTCGCGCAAGTAAATCTAAAATCTAAAATCTAAAATCTAAAATCGATTGACCGTCCGGGTCTCGCAAAAAAGCCCAGTAGCTGATCGGATATCCAGAATCTTTTGGTTCTTCAAGCAATACGCCTTCTTGACGTGCTTTGTCGCAGAGTTCGTCCATATATTCGCGGCTTTTGCAACCTACTCCGAGGTGTGCAAAGGGAGACAGAACGGGATGTACGGAGTCTGTTTGAATTAGCACAATTACAAAAGGGCGAGTGCGATCGGAGAGCCAGACCACAGCAACACCAGTTTCTGCATCGATGCGGCGGTGAACGACCTGCATTCCAGCATACTTGGAGTAGAATTCGATAGTGCGATCGACATCAGAAACGGGCAGTGCGATGTGTGTGAGACCGATATCACTCATATGTTATGTTGCTCCCGTCATATTAGGTTTAAAATCAAGAATTGCCACTTCCAATATCATAATTTTAATGAGATGCTCGCCACTTTGCCGCTTTCATATCGATTTGTTTTTTGAAAAAATCTAGTTTTCTTGACATGGTTGATAATTATTGGCTCCTGTTGTCATTATCTAAGGTGAATCCCGCCTAAATTTTTTCTGAATAGCAGCATTTTCTATATCGGTACGAAATATATCGAGCATTCCTATAATTTCTCTGTGTAGCTCTAGATATTCATCCCTATCAAACACCGAATCCTCACCGTGGGCAATTTCGTTCCTTGTCTTTAAAAGCTGGGTATCAATTAATGGCGATTTAGTAGAGTATATTGAAAAGTCAATTCCTAGAGTATAAGTTATTTCTTTTAAAACCTCAGAGTTTAAATTCGATCCAGTAGATATTGCATCTTTAGGTTTAGGTAGGATAGATCTCTGATTTAATTCGGAAAGAAAAAATTCACAAACAGGTATATACAATGATGGCTTATGTGTCTCTTTTGCCTTTTTAAGTTTTTCTTTCATAGCCAAAGCTAAAAAATTACTAGAAAGCTTTTGATACGTAAGCTTTTGTGAGATAACATATTCTAGATAAGAGTTTGCTGCTAACTTGACAAAACCTTCCCAATGGGAATAGAGAATACATACTCCACTCCGAACTAATACTTTATGTCTTTGGTCAGAAACATTTTTCGCTTCTATCAAAGATTTCATTTCTGACAGTTCCTTCTTTCGCCAAGCAAGATCCGTTGCCAATCTATCGATTAATTGTTCCGGTGTTTGGATGCTCATGAAGGGGAAAAGACCTCTCTACCAAGCGGAATAAGATACGGTAAGCGTCTTGCTGCATTCACTCCAGCTCCCGACCATTGTTTATAAGTTGGATGTGACCAAATACTTTTTATACGATTAGGTAATTGGTCTGTTGGAACCGGATTTTGATAGTTGTATCCAATTCCTAATGCTATTACCTCATATGCCGATAAGAGAAAGCCTCCCAGGAATTTATCATTCTCCGATTTATATCGCTTGAAGCTGTCTTCTCCCATAGCTTCATTAAGCATACTGAATGCCACATCAAACGCTGTCTCTATGTGGGTGCTGTCCAAATCTTTTTTAATAGCCATTTCATACATTCTAGCCGTTAGAAACTCGCTAACATCACCGCCCAGCGTTAGAAGACTTGCATAATCTATATCGAAGAAAAGAATAAAACGCAATACTAATTCCATATCATACTGTTCTTCATAAAGTCTATCGCTCAAAGCAATGCAGCTTTTAAATGAATGGCGATTCGCAAGTGAACGCATTAAATTATATAAATCTTTATTCAACATTAAAAGAATGCAATTTCTTACTTCTTGCGGTGTAGCAATCGATCCTCCTGTATTCAGCCGCTGAAAAAGCTCATATTTAATCATTTCATCACTTTCTTTTGCAACAATATTGACGGATATTTTGGTTCTTTTTATCAATAAACGCTGCGCCTGAGTTAAAGAGTTATCTTTATCGTCAGGATCGTTCCATTTTTTACCTTTTAACGAAGGTAAGTAAGTTGTTTCTTGTAAGGCGATAGCAGAAAATGTATCTTGCTCTTGATTGTCTGGTTTCAAAATACCTACAAATTCATATATGGTTGAGAGTCTCTGCAAACCATCGATCACATCCCAAATCCCATCATCTCTTTGACTGACAAAAATTGGTGGGATCGGTATACCTAAAAGAATTGATTCTATAAACCTGGATTTTTGAAAATCCGACCAACGAAAAAGCCTTTGAAATTCTGGGTGAATATCGATTTCCTTACTCTCATAAAGACTGATCCACTCGCCAATAGACATTGAGTAGCTATCTGTCCGAATTTCTTGCCTTGTTCTTTCAATCTCTTCTTGTAGAGGCATGGCTGAAGCAGTCCTAAGTATTATGTATAGCTATACTTGCAGAATGGCAATATTTAAAGATTATATCACGCTTACGAACATCTGAAAAAACGATCGCCCAGAAATAGTCAACTTTGCTCTCAAGACAATGCGGAAGCTGATGCGATCGATCGGGTAGAATACAAAAATCCATTGAACCGATCGGCTAAACAAATCGCTCTCTTAGTTTGTCACATCCGTGAAAGCCGCAATGCAGCGATCGCCCGTTAGCGAAGCTTGCAGAAGAGGATCGCCCACCCCCAGCTTTAAGCGAACACCCAAATCCCTCACCCTCACCCTTTTTTTCATTTGGTCACAGGCTATGATTGACGGTTGGCAGCTTTTGAGAATCTAAATGCTAAACACAAATACAATTATTTCCAGCCTGCTGTTATTTATCCCAGTTTCCATCGCCGGACACTTTCTCGGCTGGGAATCCTCCACCATCTTTATCACCTCGGCTTTAGCCATCATCCCTCTAGCCGCGTGGATGGGGACGGCCACCGAAGAAATCGCCGTCGTCCTCGGTGCCAATTTGGGGGGTTTGCTGAACGCTACCTTCGGAAATGCCACGGAACTGATTATCGGCATCGTCGCCCTCAACGCCGGACTAATAGATGTTGTCAAAGCCAGCATCACCGGTTCAATTATGAGCAACCTGCTGCTGGTGATGGGATTGGCGATGCTGCTGGGCGGCTTGCGCTACAAAGAACAAGAATTTCAGCCGACAGTCGCCCGGTTGAATGCTTCAGCGATGAACTTAGCCGTGATTGCCATTTTGGTGCCAACTGCAGTTAATGCCACCTCTATTGGCATCCCTCCGCAAACTATGCAGAACCTCTCTAGCGCTGTTGCTATAGTCCTGATTGTCGTCTACGTGCTGACGCTGCTGTTTTCGATGAAAACCCACAGTTATCTGTACGATGCAGGGGTGGCAGAAATAGAAATGCTGGAAGATTTAGCCGAAAATAACTTAGCACCAGAGGGTCCTGACCACAAAGTCAATCTGCCGCTGTGGATTGGGGTGCTGTTGGCCTGTACCCTGATGGTAGCTGTCGAGTCGGAACTGTTGGTGGGTACTCTGGAAGAAGCGACGGCGCGTTTGGGGCTGACATCACTGTTTACCGGGGTGATTTTAGTGCCGATTATTGGCAATGCAGCCGAACATACGACGGCGGTGACGGTGGCGATGAAAAATAAAATGGATTTGTCGGTTTCTGTGGCCGTGGGTTCGAGTTTGCAAATTGCTTTGTTTGTTGCGCCGGTGTTGGTTTTGGCAGGTTTTGTCTTGGGCCAACCGATGGACTTGAATTTCAACCCGTTTGAACTTGTAGCAGTTGCGGTGTCGGTGCTGATCGCCAATTCTATCAGTTCTGATGGCAATTCTAACTGGCTAGAAGGTACTTTGCTGTTGGCAGCTTATACGGTTTTGGCGCTGGCGTTCTACTTCCATCCGGTAATTGAGGGACTTGTTTAAAAGGCTTTCTTGTGCTGAAGGAAGAGGGAAGAGGTTCGAGGGAAGAAGGCAGATTTTTTCACTCCCTCACTCGTTCACTCTCCCACTCTCACTTCTTTCTTCGAGAGTGGTGGTTGCGATCGTACAATTGAAATGTGGATGCTCTCTCGTTATTATTTCTGGTCTGTTTGTACATTATGTGCTGCGATCGGGGATTTGTGACCTCGATCGGCTGTGACAAATAACAAAACCTTTGGCCTCAAGCCGATCGTTCGATCGCACTGCCCCGGTTATACAAAAACACGGGATGCTGAAGTCAAGCAAGACTAAAGCCTCCCTCGACTTCAGAGACGTTGGAAGATTTCAATCAAGGGTGCTCATGAGTCTTTTACTAGGTGTGCTACGATCGTCATAAGTTGAAAATTGAGTTGGACTCAGTAAACGACGGTCGATTTAAAACTGACCAGCCTATAAAAAGGTCGAACGGGATACCACGATTCGTTAAATTGGTTGAAAATAATGGTTAAACAATGGCTAAAAGCTTCGACAATAATAAATAGTTGTAGAGACTTCAAAAATAGGGTGCTGCTCCACCCGAATTTACGCCTGTGGACAAGTAAGAGCCGACTCTCTTGGCAGAAGCAGGAATCAGACCCTCTAGAAAATACTTCTAGTTGAATGGTGAAACTTAGATAAGTTTAGCCAACTTTTGTAGAGCAGTGTCAAAGTAAAACTTGATAGAGCAACCTCAATCAGGGTTATGTGGCTTCTGTGAGTTATTGCCTCAATCCCAAATGCCCGAATCCCTCCGATCCAGCCAACTCTGGCAAATCCGCGTGTATCCACTGCGGGTCAGAACTTTTGTTGCAAGGTCGATATCGGCTAGTCGCGCCTCTCGGAGGCGGCGGCTTTGGCAGAACATTTGAAGTGGACGACAACGGCGCCCGAAGAGTGCTCAAAGTCCTGCTCAAAGAACATCCCAAAGCTGTAGAACTGTTTAAGCAAGAAGCCGACGTATTGGTCAGGCTCAGACATCCAGGTATTCCAAAAGTCGATCGCGACGGTTATTTTATATTTACGCCAGCTCACAGCACAGAGTCTTTTCACTGTCTGGTGATGGAGAAAATTGCTGGGGCCAATTTGCAAGACTGGCTGAAACATCGGGGCCGCCCGATCAGTCAAGAACAAGCTGTAAACTGGCTCAAACAACTGTCGGAAATTTTAGACCAAGTTCACCGCCTCAACTATTTCCATCGGGATATCAAGCCGCACAATATTATGTGCAAGCCAAACGGGCAGTTAGTGCTGATTGACTTCGGGACTGCTCGGGAAGTTTCGGCGACTTATTTCGCTAAGGTGGGCCAGGGGCAAAATGTGACTGGTATTGTTTCCCCAGGCTACACGCCGCCGGAACAAACAAATGGCAAGGCTGTTCCGCAGTCGGATTTTTTTGCTCTGGGGCGCACTTTTGTTTATTTGCTGACTGGAAAGCCGCCGACTGCGTTTCCAGAGAACCCGCGCACGGGCAGATTAATGTGGCGCAAAGGAGCACCTCAAGTTTCCGACTCCGTGGCTAATGTGATCGATTATCTGATGGCGCCTTTTCCGGGGAATCGACCTCAAAGTCCCCAGATGGTTTTGCAGTGCTTGGAGGAAATTAATCTCGACGGCGCAGAAACTCAGGTGCCGACTCAGTTGCCGACGACGGGGCAAACTAAAATTCGCACAACTGCCGGGGAGGGTGGGGCGAAGAAACAGAGCTCCATAAACCGCCTCAGACCTCTGAATTCGGGATTGAACAAGACCCAGAAAGATGTTTTTGATTGGAAAAAGAAGTTGCTGGCGGGCACGGCTGTTTTGATGGTGAGTATTGGCGCGTCTCAAATTTACGGTTCGCTGCGTTACGGGGTGTTTCCGGCAAACCCCGTGTGGCTGCTTTCGACTTTACCTACCACTCATTTTTTGCAAAGAAGTTTGGATAATGTCGGGAGTGTAAATGCGATCGCCCTGTCGCCTGACGGTCAAACTTTGGTAAGCGCAAGCTTTGGGACGATTAGAATTTGGAATGTGAGGACGGGACGCCTGGTGCGGACTCTTAATTCGGTGCATTCTAAAAAATCGGTCAACACGCTGGCGGTGAGCCCGAACAGCTCGATTTTGGCCAGCGGCGGCGGCGATAATAATGTGATTCTCTGGGATTTGAAGACGGGGCGACGGATGCGGACGATTGCCGCTCACAAAGCAGCCGTCAATGCGATCGCTTTTAGCAGGGACGGTCAAACTCTCGCTAGCGGCAGCGATGACAAAACTGTTCGCTTGTGGAATGTCAGAACCGGCAGCAGGTTGCGGACTTTGAGCGGCCACGCGGGGGGAGTAAACGCGATCGCTTTGAGCCGGGATGGTAAAACTCTCGCTAGCGGCAGCCAGGACAAGACTGTGCGTTTGTGGAATCTCGGTACCGGAGAAGTCAGAAGAATTATCACAGGTCACGGGGGCCCGGTTAATGCTGTGGCTTTTAGCCCCAACGGGCAAATTGTGGCTAGTGCTAGCACCGACAATACGATCCGTTTGTCGAACGTACAAGACGGGAAGCGCACCCGCACTTTTAAAGGGCATTCGAGCTGGGTGAGGACGATCGCCTTTAGCCCGGACAGCCGCACTTTGATCAGCGGGGGCGGAGATATTATAGTTTGGGATTTGAAGACGGGAAAAGAAAGAAGCAGTCTTTCGGGTCACAGTCAGTTTGTGAGTTCGGTTGCTATTTCCAGAGATAGCAAGACTTTTGTGAGCGCCAGTCCCGATCGCACTATTAAGATTTGGCGAATGCCATAGTCCTACTATTTTAGATTTTAGATTTTAGATTTTAGATTTGAGATTTGGTAATGACTGATTTTGTAAGGTTTGAAGTAATGGCTTATAGTTGCATTGTTTTTTTGAGTGGTATCAATAGTCATTAGGAATGAGAATTAAATAACTTCCACTCTTGAAAGTGGGATGGGCTCTTATAGCCCATCCAAAAAAGACGGGCTATAAGAGCCCATCCCACAATAACAATTAAAATTGTAAGTTATTTAATTCGCGCTCCTTAGTTAGTATTCCTCACTCATCAGTCTTATCAAATAGGGTGACTCGGAATTTACCCTGCAAGCTAGAGTCCCGCTCGTGAGCTCTCATCGAGAGCAGGACGCTCGCACGATCGGCATCATTCGGATGTTAGCCTATTTGATATTAGTGATTCAAAACCCATACCAATTACCCACTAGGAATTCGCAATTTGCACTTTTCACATAAATTTGGTATTATCCCAAAATTCCCCGCCCGTTTTGGGCAAATTCATCAACTGTTTGCTGGGATAATTCGTGAACTGCGATCGCCTGCAACACATCAAAAGGCAATGTTAAATGATGGGCGCCAGCTAATAATGTCTTCACCGCTTCTTCCGGCGATTTAATGCTAGCTGCCAAAATCTCAGTATTACTTCTGTGCAACACATTTGCCATATCCCGCACTAAGGCAAAACCGTCTCCCAACAATCTGGTGGCGCGATTCACGTAGGCGATCGCATATTTAGCCCCCGCTTCTGCTGAAACAACGGCCTGGGCCGCACTGTAAATAGCTGTCACCGCGCAAGGAATGGACGGTGACAAATGCGCGACTGCTTGAAAACCAGCCGCCGTTGCGGGAACTTTCAACACTGTTTGCTGTCCAATTAATTCAAAAGCCGCTTTTCCTTCTGCTACCATGCCATCAACATCAGATGCCATTAGCTGATAATACACTTCCCCTGGAATCAGTTGTGCCAGTTGTTTAAGGGTTTGCTCAGGAGATAACTCACTTTTTGCCAAAAGTGTCGGATTAGTAGTAATTCCCGCTATCCATCCGAACTTGCTCGCCCGTGCGGCTTCCGCTACAATTGCAGTATCAACATAAATTGCCATCGGCTCTACACCTTCAGTTTGTTAATAATTTCCAGACACTTGCTTGCAGATTGAGATAAATCCGAGCAAAATTAATTGTTAAGCTTTAACAATATCAGAATCTTGGAAATATTACTGTTAAGTAAATATAACAATTCAGTGATGTGCATCATCAGTAGTAGTGTGTGAGTTTTGAATTTAACAGGACTTAGGCTCAGAAATCCCGTTTCTTACAAAAAATTCGTTGACGACGACATATCTGTGAACAAATCGGCTTTCTGAGGAAAATTGGCTAAGTGCTATTTAAGATAGCTAACAACTGACATCCCAATTTTTAAGTCAGTTGGTAACTGCGATTGTCGGGTACGGAAAACTTGACAATTCCCGCATCCAGGATACCCGCCACGTGATTCATCCGTGGAGAAATCAAAAACCTGTATCCGAGAAACTTGCCGAACGTATTTATCTCGCGCAAGTCAATGCTTCAATCTAAAATCTAAAATCTAAAATCTAAAATCGATTGACTCGCCAAATCCCGGATACAAATAAATTACATTTGTATTAAGGGTTATGTATGCAATAACTCCAGGATGTGACTCAGAAAATGACCGAAGAAAAAAATCAGCAGCCACAAGTCAGCCTTGAGACATCTTCTGAACAACCTCAGTTGGAAAAACCAGCAGAAACTGCTGAAGAATTGTCGAAAAATCTTAAGTCTGAAACTCTGTCTCAATTGGTTGAAAATAACGCCGAAGAGCGTTTGAAGGCTCTAGGCCGCTTAATGATGGTGAGCCTAACTTGGTCGCTGGCGGGGCTTTCCAAACGCGAGTAAGTTATGGAACACTACCGGAACGAGCGAGTTATGATTGATGAGTTGTGTCGGGACTTTGGTTTAACTCAAAACTTACAACTCCCGGACTTAGGAATGAGAATTAAATAACTTCCACTCTTGAAAGTGGGATGGGCTCTTATAGCCCATCCAAAAAGGACGGGCGGGACGCCCATCCCACAATAACAATTAAAATTGTAAGTTATTTAATTCGGGATCCTTACCTGATGTCCGGTTAGTTGTAATAAAATTTGTTTTTAGTCAAGACTTTAGTTTTTGTTTTAAGGACTAAAGTCTTCAACATATCACTCATATCATGTCCGCTCGATTAACCATAATATCCTGGTCTGGGCGGGTTTTTGAGATTGTCCTTTGTTGGCAGGTATTGTTGGCTCACGGGCCCCTACAAAAATCACGGTCGCTCGACTGGACATGATATCATAACTTTTCTTGAATTCCTTCAAACGGCCCCAAAAAAGTCGGTTCGGGACGGGTAACGCGCACTTCCCAAAGCGCTTTGATGACTGCCAAAAATTCGCGGAAAGTGTAGCGAATCATGCCCTTTTGGCGAAATTTGCCCCAATCCGGCGTTCCTAAGCCGATCGCCTTTATGCCCAACCGGCGACAGGTATAAACAGCGCGGGCTAAGTGAAAGTTTTGGGTAACTAAAACAGCCTGCGTTATGCCAAAAATCTCTTTCGCCCGGTAGCAACTTTCATAGGTACTAAATCCGGCATAATCGAGAACGATATTATTAATCGGTACGCCCTGGGCTTCGGCGAAGTCCTGCATTGCTTGGACTTCGTTGTAATCGACGGTGCTATTGTCTCCTGTCATCAAAAGTTTGTCCACTCGCCCCGCTTTGTACAAATCGACGGCTGCTTGCACTCGATCGGCTAACATGGGGCTTGGAGTGCCGTCTTCCCAAAGTCCGGCACCAAAAACTATAGCAATGGGTTCAGCAGGCACGTTAGCTATATCGCTGTGGCGGTAGTTGCGGGTAACAAATCGGACGTAGTAGTTGAGCGCTAGGGGTGTGAGCACTGAGGTTAATATTAACAGCCCGATGGCAAGGCGCCATTGAAATATAAAGGATTTAGGCAACATAAATTCAAGTTAACTTCCTATATAATTACACGAACAGGCCGCTTCGCGGGTCTAATAATTGTCTTGTTCCCGAATTTACATTATATTATATTGACAAAAATATGATTCAACACCAGCCAAACTTTGAATTGCTGGAATCACTTTTATGGGAACCCAAAAACGGCTATTTTTTGCTAGACAGACATCTTCAAAGATTAGAGCGATCGGCTGATTATTTTAAATTTTCCCTATCGCTAACAGAAACAAGCAAAGCTTTACAAGCATTAAGTATGACTTGCGGGTCAGTCAAACACAAAATACGGTTAACAATATCTTGTGAGGGAAACATAACGTTACAAGCTCAGACACTAGATAGCGGTATCTTAAAAATCGGTGCATCTGTGGGAATTGCCCGCCAACCGATCGATTCTCAAAACCCATTTCTTTACCACAAGACAACTTACCGATTGCCTTATACAATGGCTTTGGAGTCGCAGCCCCAATATCAGGATGTCTTTCTGTGGAATCAAGATGGAGTTATCACCGAATCCACGATCGCCAATATCGCGATCGATACACCCGCAGGTTTAATCACACCTCCCCTCAAGTGCGGTTTATTACCGGGGACGTTTCGTTCTCAACTTTTAGAGGAGGGAAAAATCAGAGAAGAATTAATTACCTTAGATGATTTGCAAAGAACCAAAACTATATTTCTCATTAACTCCGTTAGGGGTTGGATACGCCTCAAAAAAGAGGCAAGCGGAGATATTTGGAAAGTTGTAAATAATGGCTGAGATAACGCTTTAAATCGATTTTAGGAGGGTGCGAACTGTGCACTTTACTACAGAATTGACATTTTGCGTAATTCCTGAAAGTGTTAACCAGAGTGCAATCTATTATGAAAAAAATACAACCTTGGCATTGGCGAAAGCTTCCCCTAAATCAGCGCAGCGGATCGGAGATTTTTCAAACTTTATTTCTCGGTAAAACCGCCGACAGTGCAGGCTCAATATCGGAGTGTTTCCCCCGCGATATGGCTGTTCTGCTAGAAAGTCCAGTTACATCTTCTACTAACTTGGCACGATATTCTATTTGTGCAGGTTCTCCCCGGATAATTGACGGTCAATCTCAGCTATGGACACCGCCAGTCGGTGAAATTTTACCTTTTTTGCGCGCTCTTTTGGACTCTCAAGAGCAAAATTTAGCAGTGAATGTACCGCCGGAAATTCCTTTTACGGGGGGTTGGTTGGGATGGCTAGGTTATGATTTAGCATGGGAAATCGAACACCTGCCCCAACTCAATACCGATCCGCTTCCTTTCCCGGTTAGCTGTTGGTACGAACCAGAATCTTTTGCGGTTTTAGACCATCAAACGCAAATTCTCTGGTTGGCTGCGAGTCAACCTTCTCAACTCGATGTTATGCAGCATCAATTAGAGCAAGCCAAGGGAGAAATAATCCAGAATAATTTACCGGAAAATTATCAACAAAATTCCGCTACTCCTATTTTCCAATTATCTCAGAGTGAGTATAAAGAAATAGTGCGAAAAGCTCAGAAGTATATTCATGCAGGCGATATTTTTCAGGCTAATTTATCTTTGCGGTTTGAAGCCCGTACAGATTGCAGTAGTTGGTCAATTTACCGCGCTTTGCAACGGATCAATCCTTCGCCTTTTGCAAGTTATTGGCAAACTCCGTGGGGGGCGATAGTTAGTTGTTCGCCGGAAAGACTGGTTCAATTATTAGGAAAAAAAGTGGATACTAGACCGATCGCGGGAACGAGACGGCGAGGTTCAACCTGCATTGAAGATGAGCAGTTAGCACAGGAATTAATAGAGAATATCAAAGAAAGAGCAGAACATATTATGTTAGTTGACTTAGAGCGCAACGATATCGGGAGGGTGTGTGAATGGGGTTCGGTAAAAGTTAACGAATTTCTGACCATTGAACGCTACAGTCACGTGATGCACCTCGTCAGTAATGTTATCGGTACATTAAGAGGAGATTGCGACGCGATCGACTTAATTCGAGGGGTATTTCCGGGCGGTACGATTACAGGTTGTCCAAAAGTGCGCTGTCTGGAAATCATCGAAGAATTGGAACCGGTGAAACGCAATTTATTTTACGGTTCCTGCGGTTATTTGGACTGGCGCGGAAACCTGGATTTAAATATTTTGATTCGCACCCTTTTATATGCACCAAAAAGTGACGGTACGACGGGGGGGGTTGTTTGGGGACAAGTGGGTGCGGGGATTGTTGCTGATAGCGATCCAGAAAGGGAATGGCAGGAGTCGCTGCAGAAAGCTCAAGCTCAAGTTAATGCTTTGAAATTAGCGGAAATATTTGATTAGATGCGTGTTAGATAAATCGAGTTGTTAAGATTGTTGAAGATTTTGAACGCCGATTTACTTTTGATGCAATACTAATTAAAATCGATCGAAACCAAAAGATTTTTTGTAGTATTAATGTTAGGGAACTGTTGGTATGGTGTTGCCTGATACTTTTTTTAGCGATCGCACTGTGAGTCATATCAATTCCGGCAGTCAGGCCGGAATGATATCAAATCCGCGCTTCTAAGTCGGGCTTAAAGTCGAATCAAGCTGCCAACAAATAATTCGCGCAATTTTCATTTTTTTACTCACAGTCACCAGTCAACAGTCAATAGTCATTAGTCATTAGTCATATCAAATCCGTTAGCATCAGAATTATTCATCTCTCTGTTCTCTTCCTCTGCGTTCTCTGCGTTCTCTGCGGTTTAATCATTCCAATGCAACCGGAATTGATATCATTAGTCATTAGTTAACAGTTAACAGTCAACAGTCCTATGTCTATTGATTGTCCGAACCTACTGCCTCAGAAATCGAACTAAATCCGCTTTCTTCTAACTTTTGCAGCAAACCTTGGAGAATCCGACGCACCATCCAAGGCCCTTCGTAAACCCAACCGGTGTAAACTTGAATTAAACTCGCACCGGCGGCTATTTTTTCCCAAGCATCTTCGGCGGTGAAAATGCCACCAACTCCAATTATGGGTAATTCGCCTTTTGTATATTGCCAGATAAATCGGATTACTTCTGTCGATCGCTCCCGCACAGGAAGCCCGCTAATTCCCCCGGCTTCTTCGGCGATTGGTTTGCCTGTTTCTGGCAATATTTGTGTTTTCAATCCGTCGCGGCGGATGGTGGTATTGGTGGCGATAATTCCTGCTAATTGGTAGGTTTTTGCTAAGTCGAGGATAGATACGAGATCCTCGGACTCCAAATCCGGCGCAATCTTGACTAAAATGGGCTTGATTCCCTGATTTTCTTGTTGCAAGATTTCCAAAATTGTGCTAAGCCCAGCAGCATCTTGGAGCGATCGCAACCCAGGCGTATTCGGAGAGGAAACGTTGACTACAAAATAGTCGCCCCAATCTTTCAGCAGCTTAAAACTCTCCAAATAGTCGGCTGCTGCCTGCTCTAACGGTGTTACCTTAGATTTACCGAGATTGATGCCCAAGGGGAACGGAGACTGAGGCATGGGGCCCTGGGCATCGAGTGGGGACTTTTTCTGTGCTGCCTGAAACCGGGCTGCCATTGCCGCGGCTCCTTGATTGTTAAATCCCATGCGGTTGAGGGCTGCACTGTCCTCCGTCAAGCGAAACAAGCGAGGTTGGGGGTTTCCCGGCTGTGGTTGACAAGTGACAGTGCCAAGTTCGGCAAAGCCAAAGCCAAAATTTGCCCAAATATCGGCAGCTACGCCGTTTTTATCAAATCCGGCGGCCAAGCCGACAGGATTGTTAAAGCTCAGTCCCCACAAAGATTGTTCGAGGCGAGAATCTTGGACTCCCAAAGATTTCTGCAATCGAGAGAGCATTTGGCTGGTGGCGGGGTTTGACTGGGTTCTGGCTGCAAGTTCAAGAACTTGGAGAGTGCGGTTGTGCAGCCACTCGGCATCGGTTTTCAATACGGAAAACAACAGCGGGCGTACACTTGATTGATAAATATCCAATGATTTGTACTGGGGCAATTTACAAATGAGAAAGGAGAAGGAAAATAAAAATATTCACGAGCAGGCAGGGAAGGCGAAGTTTTTACTTCAACCTCGATCGACTTTATCCAATGTTTGAGACTGAAGGATAAGTGAGACGATTATATTATAAGTTGACTCTTTGGCATTTTAATTTTTTGAATCTTTAAGTTAGTAATTTTAAATTAGACAAGGTGCGGGGAAGCTTGGAAATGGGGCAGCAGCAAAGACCAAAGGATTTAGACGAACAAATCGCGACCCTAGAACGCGTTCTCCAGACTCTCCGAGAAGAGGAGAATGTGGAAGTGCTACTTTCGACCACACTCGGTTACTTGCAAGCGGAATTTGACTGGGGTTTGATTTGGATCGGGTTGTACGATCGACAGGCCCACAGATTGTTCGGGAAAGGCGGCATAACTCCTAACGGCGACCAGTCTTTTCTCAAACAGCGGTTTGCCCTCAGCCCAGGGGATTTGCTGGAACAAGTGGTGATTCAGCTCCGGCCGGTGGGAGTCCCGGATTTGCGATCGGAAAACCGAGCCGGAGAATGGCGCAAAGCAGCTCAAACTTTCAATATTCAAGGCACGACTCTGTTTCCGCTGCGCTACAAAGACCGCTGCTACGGCGTGATTTTGCTCGGAACTGAGGTATGGGGAGCGTCGCCCAAGTCGGGGGAAAAAACCCAGTTGGCGATCGTATTTGGAGCGCTGGCAACTGCTCTTTACCAAATAGAAAAAGACTGGCAGCGACAACAAGTTAAACACCCAGATGAGTCTCTTTTAGCGCTGATTTCGCAGTTGGGGGAATTGCGATCGCTCGACCAATACTTGCAAGCGGTGGTAGAACAAACTCATGAATTTATTGAGCCGACGCGCACCAATGTTTATTGGTTCGAGCGAGAGCGGCGCTATTTTTGGCGCAGAGTCAGCAACCGCGAAGTTACTCCGGGTTTGAGCGGGCCGGGCCGAGCGGCTTCGGGCATCACCGTCCAAGACTTGGGCGAATTTTATCAGGCTTTGGGCAGGGAAGAAATGGTTTGGATCGGTGAATCTCAAAGTTCTCTGAAAACTGAGCTGACAGGGCGGTTGATGCAGCAAATCCGCGCTCGCTCTCTGTTGGCTGCGCCGATTGTTTCGGAAGGGGAATTGTTGGGATTTTTGGCAGTCGAAGCCGGCGAGCCCCGGATTTGGCAAGACAATGAAAAGCATTATCTGCGGGGAGTGGCGCAGTTAGTGGCTCTGACGGCTCCTGTGTCGGAGATGGAGGAGAAAATTCAGCAAATTGAGATCGATCGAGATTTAACTGCCGGAATAGCTCACGCCATCTACAGCGATGCTGACTGGGAGACGACTTTGAAAAATACCGCCGAACAGTTGTGCGATCGGCTCAAATGCGAATACTTTTTGCTGCTGCTGTACGGCGAAGAACAAAATCGCTTTGAAATTGTCTGCCAAAATCTGCCCCGCAACCGCAGGGCAGTGCCGTCGCCACTCAACGCCCTGGATGTGGCTGACGTGGGGCTGTTGCAAGCAAGTGCACCTCTGGCTATTGAAAATTGGGAGGAAGATGGGCGGTTGGGCGCTTGGCGGGAAGTGTTGGGGGAAGCTGGGGTGCGATCGCTGTTGGCATCGAGCACTAGGGCGAAAAAGTCCGAGGGAGAAAACCCCAATCTCAAATCGAAAATCGCCAATCGCAAATCGATCGAGGGTTTGCTGGTTGTCGGACACAGTGCAACTCGCACTTGGAGGCGATCTGAGCAAGAATTAGTTCGGCTAGTGGGCGAACAACTCGGATTGATCCTGCACTCGTGGCAGCAGAGTTCGGCAATCGACAAATATCAGCAATTTGAGCGATCGCTCAAATCGGGTTTGGCGGTTTTGCACCATTCTCCTGATGAGCAATCTGAGCAAGAGATATCTGCTGCTTCACCGCCGATGTTCCCAGAGTTGCCGCTACAAAAGCTCGATCGTAACTTTGCTCAACACGTTTCCCAGACAATTTCCTGTCCTTTAGTAGCCGTAATTACTTGGAATCCCGGTGATGAGGAAGGTTCGATCGTGGCGACGGTAGCTGCTAATCCCGTATTTGCCCTCAATCCCGAGGCGGTGATTCCTGTCCAAACAGATGCTTTGATCCAACAAACCCTGGCTGCTAACTGCGTGGTGCAACAGAGCACGAGCCAACTGCCACTGGCGACAAAGCGGTGGCTACGCAGTCCGGGAATTGGCGAGATTATGACGGTGGCGCTGCGGACGGCCCCAGAACACGCTCCGGTGGGCATTGTGGTGGCTGCAGACGCTCCGGGCCGCCAGTGGTCGGAGTTGTCGGTGAGTTTACTTAGCTCGATGGCGTCTCAGTTGGCTTGGTGGCGCAGGTATTTGGCGGTGCAATCGATCCAGGAGTCGCAGCGATTGGATCTAGAGTTGCTCAACTGGTACAAACAACGCCGTTTTGAGGAGTTTTACCGCACTGTGGGAGCGGGGGTGAAGGAGTTGGGGGAGTTGAGTCAGTCGATTTTGCAGTCGGCGAAGGAACAAAAGGATGCTCTGAAAATTTTGCGCTACCAACAGGTTTTGCGGCAAATTGGCAATGCTTTGGGGTCAACTCATTTGCTGCTGAAACAGGAACATTGGCGGCTGCAATTCGCACAAGATGCGGTGCCTGTGAGCGCTTGGCTGAGACGATCGCTCGATCGAACGGCCCCCCTGGTCAAACACTCGAAAGTCTTGCTGGATGTGCACAGAGAAGCTGCTGTGTCTATGCCGGCCGGTCAGACTTTGAGCGTTCGCGGGGACAGCATCAAGCTGGATTTGATTCTGTGCGAATTGCTGGCGACGGCTTGCAGGCGCTCTGCTGTTGGTGCCAAGATTGAGATTCGCTCTGAGTTGTTGGGGGAAGATTTGTTAGAATTGTCTGTGATCGATAGCGGCGCGTGCGATCGACAGTTAATTGCTGCCTTCAACGGCGGTTCCGAACCCGATATATTAGCGGTTGCTAATTCCCATAGGTCGATCGTGCAAAATCTCTTAATTTGTCAGCGAGCAGTACGCTTAATGGGGGGAAACTTTTCTCTAGAAATGTTAGAAAACAATTTAATTGTCGCTCGTTTAGTGCTGCCCCTAGCCAATTCTTAATCTGGTAAAATTTTGTAAAAGTTCCAAGCTGCGATCGAGGATTGTAGGGGCGGGTTTCACCAACAATAATTGCCTAAAACCCATAATTTTCTAAACCCGCCCCCACCCAACAGTAAACCGCCATCTACCTCTTTCAAAATACAAGGGACGGATTTAGCTAATACAGCCTCTTCGGTGGTTCATGAAGTACACTATAAATATATTGTGTGGTGTTAATCTGTAGGGTGCGTATCTGCAAAATATTGGTCGATAAAACTTACAGATTGACGGGTGTATCCGCACCTTACACGGGCTAGAAAATTGTGTGTACCACATCTACATGGAATATGCTGTATCTATATTGTTACTGATATCTTGCGCCATTCTTAGGAACGAACGGGCAGGAGAGCCCGTTCCACAATACATCAATTTTCTTGCGGGTGAACCGGAGAAACCCCCCCTGAAAGACTTTCAGAACTCGGGAAAAACCTTTGAGTAATCCAAGCAGTTACAATATGAGAAAGCAATCCCATCGGCCCAGCAAAAAAACACAAAGCCAAAGAATGAACCGTCCAAACTCCTGTCCGCTGTCCTTCCAAATAAATCCAGCGCCCGACAAACAAGTCCATCACTAAAAAATGTATCCATCCCGTAGCCGCCGCCGTTTCCTCCCCCAGAAACTTAGCAATATCTGCTAACTTAGGATTCGACAAAGCAGCCGCATTTTCCGCCGTCAGACTGCTACCAAACAAATATATGTACAAAACGGCGAGCACTGCAAACGGAATAAAGGAATTCATCACTTTTCGGGTAATTCCCCAGTTGGGTAATAAAATCATAATTGCCCAGAAAGGCACAACGAACAGATTACCGGCATTAAAAATTAGTTCTGGTGTCATAGTTGGCTCTTGGCTCCTGCGAAGGCAATGCAATTAACGATGTTAAGATTACTTTACACAATTTTTGCTAAAATTTCTCAAAACCCGAAAAAAATCTCATTCACCAATGAAATATAATTGCTATACTTATCTAAAATTTCAAATCTCGCATCTAAACTCGATTAAGGCAGCACAGCTTATGATAAGTTATAATAACTTTACCGATTGGTGCAAGCACAAAGAAAACATCTCTTCAGGCGCCAAACATACCGTAGACATACTGTTGCAAATATCAGACACCGCCGAGTGCGATCGAGCTAACGAACTGCTTTCTAATACAACAGAACTTAACCTCAAAAATCTTCAAATTACCGATATCAGCCCCCTCTCATCTTTTACTCAACTTACTACTCTCATCCTCGGCAGTAATCAAATATCTGACATCGCTCCCCTGCAATCTTTAACTAACCTGAAAGCTCTGGTTATAGATGTCAATCAAATATCAGATATCCGTCCGCTTTCCTCTCTAATAAATCTGACTATACTCGTTCTGGATACCAATCAAATCTCAGACATCAGTCCCCTGGCATATCTAACTAATCTTACCGCACTTGTCTTGTTTGACAACAAAATTTCAGACATCGCTCCGGTGCAAAAGTTAACTAACTTAAATGCGCTGATTCTCTACAACAATCAAATTTCCGATCTCGCTCCTCTGGCAAATTTAACTGAACTCCAGACACTCTACCTTTATAATAATAAAATATCGGATATCACGCCGCTGGCTTCCTTAAAAAATCTCAAGACGCTGTTTCTGTTCGGAAATGAAATATCTGACATTACTCCGTTGAAATCTTTAACTAATTTAAATAAATTGGTTTTATTCCAAAATCAAATATCAGATATTAGTCCTTTGACATCGCTGACTAATTTAATTGAACTCAACCTCGGTAACAATCAAATATCAGACATCAGTCCGCTGAAATCGTTAACTAATTTGACTGAACTTTATTTGTTCAACAATCCGATTTCGGATAGCAGCGCGCTACAAGCTTTAAATAATTTATTTTTACTAGACTTGTACAACAATCAAATCTCGGATATCAGTTCCCTGCAATCTTTGCAAAAGTTGACTACGCTGGACTTGCGCGGCAATCCCATTGTTAATAAAATTTGCCCTGTCAATCCTGAATCTATCTGTCGGTTTTAATTAATTATTAAGACCGAGGCAAGATGGCAGTTTATAGAGTATAATGTTTAACGTCAATATCAGGAGAAAGTGATGAGCGGACACGATGCTTTGATGTTAGGATTGCTGCTGTTGCCAGGTTTGGCTTTGTCGATCGCAATTATGGGCGCTTTTGCCGCTGGTGGATAATCAGTTTTGGCAGCAGGGAGATTTTGTAAAAAGTAGTTTTTTCCTCGTTTTCCTCGTTCCCAGGAAGAGCCTGGGAACGCATTTCACTATTGCTCTGCCTCCTGTTTTTTTGCAAGCGAGGCAGAGCCTCTGGATCTCGGTTCCCAGCCAGAGCCAGGGAACCAGTTAATTTTCCTTCTCCCTTCTTCCTTCTTCCTTCTTCCTTCTTCCTTCTTCCTTCTTCCTTCTTCCTTCTTCCTTCTTCCTTCTTTCTTCTTCCTTCGCTTACCAAAAAATCGGGTCTAAAGCCCCCTCCTTCTAGGACGGCTTTAATTCCCACAATGTGTGAATAATTGTTAAACATACAGATTTGCAAGTAAAAGTCTTTGTAGAAGTGGTAGGCTATTCCAATGATAGTTTTAGAGTTTAAGTTAAAGGGCAAAACGGAGCAGTATCGGATCATCGACGACATGATTCGGACGGCTCAATTTGTCCGAAACAAAACTCTTAGGTATTGGATAGAAAATCAAGGAGTTAAGTTAGTAGACCTGTACAAACAATGCGCCATCATGGCAAAAGAGTTTGAATGGGCAGGCAAGCTTAATTCGATGGCACGTCAGGCTTCGGCAGAACGTGCCATTTTTGCTATCCAACGTTTCTTTGCTAATTGCAAAGCCAAGAAACCAGGGAAAAAGGGATACCCGCAGTTCAAGAAACATACTCGATCCGTTGAGTATAAAACTTCGGGTTGGGAATTTTCTACCGACAAAAGATGCTTGACACTTAAGGATGGTTTTGCTGCTGGAAGGTTTAAGTTAATCGGTAGTCGGGACTTGCATTTTTATGCACCCAGTGAGATAAAGCGAATCAGAATTGTGCGTCGTGCCGATGGCTACTACGCACAATTTTGTATCAATGCGGAACGAAAAGAGGAATTCGTTTCTACTGGTGAAATTATTGGAATAGACGTTGGACTAAACCATTTCTATACTAGACCTCTTGCAAAATAATTTTATGATATAATGAAAAGTTTTGCTGAAAGTTGATTGAATCCCAACTCTTAACTTATTTTCACTCTTGTCTTGTTATCAACAAAATAAAATGCTATAAAGTGCTGTTGTAGTTACAAAACGAGTAAATCATGAAAAATCAATTTTATCTAAACTTAAAACCCGATCAATTTCAACGTAGATTTGGTATCAAGATTGAAACCTTGAAAGCAATGGTTAGCGCATTGGAAAATTTCAAGTCAGAAAATCATAAAGACAAAAGAGGGCGTCGCACTATCCTAACTCTCGAAGAACAGGTCTTAGTCACCTTGGAATATTGGAGAGAGTATCGAACATATTTTCATATTGGGACAACTTGGGGAGTATCTGAATCAACAATTTGCCGAATTGTAACTGATATTGAATCTACTTTAATGAAAACAGGAAAGTTCCGTATTCCGGGGAAAAAGGCATTACTCAAAGACTCTGATTATCCAGAATTCGTGGTGATGGATGTCACAGAAACAACTATTGAACGACCCAAAAAAAAACAGAAGAGATATTACTCAGGAAAGAAAAAGTGTCATACTCTAAAAACTCAATTGGTAATTAATCAAGAAACAAAAGAAATTATTTGCACTGCTTTTGGACCAGGGCATTGCCACGACTTTAACTTGTTCAAAAAAAGTAAAATTCATTTTCATCCCGAAACAAATAGCTTACAAGATAGTGGCTATCAAGGGATAAAAGACTATCACACTAATAGTTATATACCTAGGAAAAAACCTAAAAATGGGAAACTTTCTCGAATAGAAAAAGACTACAATCTAGTCTTAGCGCAGGAGCGAATTGTTATTGAACACGTTAATCGGAGTCTCAAAATTTTTAAAATATTGTCGAGTCGTTATCGGAATCGCCGTCGCCGTTATGGTCTACGTTGTAATTTGTTGTCAGCAATTTACAATCATGAGTTAGCTCTAGCCGATTAAAATTAAAACTTCTGATTATAACATATATCTTTTTTGCAAGAGGTCTACTGATAGCGATGGCGAAACAGTTGCCAACCCTCGATATCTCCGTAAAAGTGAAAAAGCTTTGAAGAGATTGCAGAAGCGAGTTTCTCGAAAAAAGAAAGGATCGGGTAATCGGAAGAAAGCGATCAACAAGTTAGGAAGAAAACATCTGAAGGTCAGTCGGCAGCGTAAAGACTTCGCCATAAAGACGGCGTTGTGCGCGGTAAAATCTAACGATTTTGTAGCCTACGAAGACCTTCATGTGCGGAATATGGTCAAAAATCACAAGCTTGCTAAATCTATTAGCGATGCAGCGTGGTCACAAACTTGATCATTATTTGGAGTATTTTGGAAGAGTGTACAGCAAAACAATAATTGCTGTGGCTCCTCAGTATACTTCTCAAACCTGTTCAAATTGTGGAAATCTTGTTAAGAAAACGCTGTCAACTCGAACCCACATTTGTGGTTGCGGTACGATATTGGATCGCGATCACAACGCCGCGAATAACATTTTGGCGAAAGGGTTGAAGCAGGCAGGAGTTGGCTTTAATTTAAATACGGTGGGGCACACCGAAATCAAAGCTTGGGGACAGACCGATCTCTACTCAATGGTGGCAGCAAAACAGAGATAAGTTCGACTGATTGATCCAAGAATCCCCGCGCCTTCAGGTCGGGGAGTGTCAAAAAAATTGTGCTGTCACATCGGAATTTACCAAAGTATTCGCGCACAAAATACCCGATGCTGCGACAGCGGGCACGCCAATTCCCGGCATGGTGCTGTCTCCCACGCGATACAAGCCTTTGACTGGTGTTTGCGGCCCGGGAAATGTGCCTTTTCCGGCGGCAATTGCAGGCCCGTAAGTTCCTTGATATCGATGCAAAAATCGGGCGTGGGTTAGCGGTGTGCCGATCGACTCTAAGACTATCCGCGATCGCAAATCCGGTATAATTTTTTCTAAAGCTTGAAACAGAGATTGCGATCGCTCTTGCTTTTTCTGCTGATACAATTCGCCATATTCCCAACCTTCGTAAGGTTCCAATGTATAAGCGTGAATGGCGTGATGTCCGGGCGGCGCCAGAGTTTCATCCCACACTGTAGGAATCGAAATCATGCAAGTATTTCCGGGTACTGTAATGTCAATCTTGCTGTCGTGAACGACGACGTGGTGGCCGGTCAAACCTTCGAGTCCTTCGGCTTTAATTCCTAAATGCAGGTGCATGAAACTGTCTACTGCTGGCATCGACAAAGCGTTTTTTCGGTAGCTTTTCGGCAAATCTTCAGGCCGCAGTAATTTTGTATAAGTATCCCAGATTGTGGCATTGGAAATGACAATTGGGGCGCGGATAATTTCGCCATTTTTCAAGCGAACGCCAGTGGTTTTGCCGGATTCAACTAATATTTGCTCGACGGGAGCTCCCAGGCGCAATTTTCCTCCCCAGCGCTGCAAGCCTCTGACTAAAGCATCGACGATCGCACCGCTGCCACCTACAGGATATTCGATCGCACAGCGCGATCGTTCGCCAATCATAAAAGCTATTTCCGGCGCGACAGTTCCGTGCGCTTTCAAACCAGACAGCAAAAAGCACTCCAAATCGATCAAACGCCGCACCCAAGGGTCACGCACGTCCCGATCCATCAAGGAACCTGCTGAACCCGCGATCGCACCTACTAGCGGCAACAGCTTCAGCAAAGCAGGCGAGTACCGAGACAGCAAAACAGGTATCAACTGCCAGTCGGATCTCAGCGCTAAAGCCGGAATTCCACGCAAAGCTTCATACAAAACTAATAAATTTTGTTGAAATTGCTGTAATTCTACAGCACCTTGCGGTGCGAATTTAGCTACAGCATCTAAGTAACTTCTCGCATCAGCATAAATCGGTAAACTTCCCTCTGGAAAATGGTAATGCCCCAGCGGATCGTAAGAAATTGCAGCGATCGATTCCTCCAAAACATCAAAAACTTGCCGCAAAGGATTGAACGAGCGGGAGTCAGTCAAACCGCAATAAAAAGAAGGCCCCGAATCAAAGTGAAATCCCCGGCGCGAAAAGCTGTGAGCTGCCCCGCCCGCTATGATGTGGCTCTCGCAGACGAGCACCTGCTTCCCGTAGCGAGCTAGCATCGAGCCTGCGACTAAGCCCCCAATACCGCTCCCAATTACGATCGCATCAAAGTCTTGCATTTATCAAATGTGGTATAATTGTATTATTTCTTGCTAAGTGTTGACCCGCCCAAAAACGGGTACCGTGCCACCTACGCTCCTGAGTGGAGATACTAAAATTTTAGACTCAAGTTCTGGTTCCCAGATTCACGGCGCTGCAAGTAAATCTCAAATCTAAAATCTCAAATCTAAAATCGACTGACAGGGTATTTTTATGGGAGGAAAACTATGAAAGCTTTATCTATTTTAGATGAAGTTGTTCGCGAATTAGAACAAGACGTGAATCTCTCGCGCATTAAAAAAATAATATTTTTTGCTTGTAAAGAGTTCTGGGAAAACGACCCTGCCCAACTCGCCAGCGCCGATGTAAGGATTTTAATCGAAGAACTGTGCGCCAAATACAGCAGGTTAGAAGATATTGAAGCTGTTTTAAATAGTATAGTCTCTAAGGTTAATAAAAAAAACGAGTATGCTTTAGTAGCAGACCTCATAGTCTGTCAACTTAGCAGGCTGTATGAATTTGAAGACTTCACCAAATTAGAAGTAAACATATCTAGTTTTGGCGGTCAGGAATCTCCCGCATTTGAAGAACACTTTAGTTCGGAAGTACCCAGCAGCGAAGAAAGGGCAAGAAACCCCGGCACTTTATTTGATGTGCGACAAAAAATTTTGCAGCAAACAAATCCGCTGAGGGCGAAAATCCTCATTTTTTCTACTCTTTATCACCAGTTTACTTTTAGCGATCGCGACTGGCTACTTCTGAAAACTCAAGAACTTGACAATCTACTGCGACAACTGTTTAATGTCTGTACCACCCTAGCCGAACTGGAATCTCAGTTGTACAGAACTGCTAGCAATCTCGACAACAGAGATGAAAACGACCAAGCAGCGAGCGTAATCATCAAAGCGATGAATCCTTGTTACGCAAAAATGCAACAGGAAGAACCCCATGAAGCCGAATCTTCGGCTAGTGAAGATTACGATCAGACACATTTAAACAACAGTGTTTATCAAGAGATCGAGCTGGTGGACAAAGGCAGCGATTATTTTGATCCAGGCGAGATTACCCACATCCTTCAAGCTGCTCCACCTCACTATCATTATGACCCTCAAAAGAGTTACTTAGTGCCGGACACGGCAGAAAATCTACCGTTTCAAGAACCCGAAACCAGCAATAATTATCCTACTGAGTTCAGACAGGAAATGGTAGAAACATTCCCAGTTGCAGAAATGCCGACTATTATCGAAATTTTAGAACCTGCTGCTCCTGTTATTATAAATATTAGCGATTCCATCAAACGCAAGTTGGGATTGGAAGAAGAAATGACAGAATTAGTCAGTCAAAGTGCTAACTCCGCCACAGCGCAAATAGAAAATATATTCACCCAGTTAGAATCAGCCTTAAATGGAAAGTTTTCAACCGGAAGTGCAGAGGATCGTTTGTACTGGAAATATAAAAATCTCAGAGAGTATGTAGGCAAAGTTCAGAAGTTTACCGATAAATTGCTGGAAATTTTGATTGAATTGGAGTCAAAAGAAAGCGGAAAAAATCTTTCTAAAATCCCAGAAAATATGGCAGACAATATTTCCGAAATCCCGCCGGAAAACTCTAGCCCTAAAGCAAATCAGTATCAGCTTCTGGAAATGGCAAAACAAGGCAAACCAAAGGCGATCGCCCAATTGATCAATCAATTGCTACAGCCTAAAGGAATTGCTGCTACAGTAGGATTTAAAGACGGTTGGCTCCATGTGATTCTGGAGTCTGCTGAAGTACCAAACCAACAGACTACAGCTACATACATTCACAAAAAACTGTGTACTTTAAAATCAAAATATCTTACTCATGTGAAAATTCACGGGCGACAGTTAGGCAGCAAAACAGTTTCTTGGACTCAAGAATTTGTCAATCAAAATCATTAAATATCCCGACTTAAGTCAGGGGCTAGACAAACTAATTCCGCCTGCGCGAACAGAAGAATTTTAACAATTCTAGAAATAGCAGATTGTACCTAATTAACAACAAAAACAAATATGAATGCCAGCGAAATTTTAAGGCGATATACATCAGGAGAACTAGATTTTCAAGGTATGAATCTCAGAGGGGTATACCTGAGCGGTGCCGATTTAATTGGCGTCAATTTAAGTAATGCTGACCTCTGGGGTGCAAACTTAGCGATGTCGTACCTGAGCAGAATTAACCTTCAGCGCGCCAATTTAACTAATGCAAAGCTGTGCGGTGCTAACTTAAATCAAGCAAACTTGAGCGGAGCAAATTTGTCCGATGCAGACTTCCACGGAGCGACTTTGCAAGGTGCAGACTTTCGCAGAGCCAATATCTCTTTGGCAGTTTTTATTGATGCAAATTTGAGCGATGCAGATATGCGAGGTGTGAATTTGCAAGGTGCAGATTTGCGCGGGGCGTGCTTGCGGGGTGCAAATTTGCGGAAGGAGGTGCGGATTTTTGAGGGTGCAAATTTGCGGGGTGCAAATTTGCAAGGTGCCGATTTGCGGGGCGTCAATTTGCAAGGTGCCGATTTGACTAAAGCTAATCTCAGTCACGCGAATTTGACAGAAGCATCTCTGGGGGAAGCAAATCTGACTCAGGCGAATTTGAGCGAAGCTATTTTAGATGGCATATATTTGACTGAAGCAACTTTGGTAGAAACAAATTTTTCCTGGGCTGTAATGACAAATGCTAAGTTGGAAAGAGCTGTGTTAATTGATGCTGAATTTGCTGGCGCTAACTTGCGGGGTGCATTTCTTCCTGATGTTAAGTTGAGCAATGCTAATTTAGTTATGGCTGACTTGAGTCGAGCTAATTTAGTGAGGGCTGATTTAAGTCGAGCTAATTTGAATCAGGCAAATTTGAGTGAAGCTGATTTGACTGATGCTTACCTGGCTAGAACAGATTTGCGGGAGGCAATTTTGCACCGCACAACTTTGATTAGGGCAGATTTGAGCACTGCTAATTTAGCGGGGGCTCAGTGGCGCGGTACAATTATGCCGAATGGAGAAATGCACGGATAATTACTTGTACTAGCAATTTAACGCTCTCGGGAAAATAGTTAATTTAATAGTTAAGGAAATTTCATATAATTAAAAAAAATAGTGCAATGCTGTGTTAAATCCAGGAAAAATTTTACAAGAACGTTATCAATTGCAACAGCGTTTAGGGCGCACAGCGACCGGTCATCAAACTTGGCGAGCAGTAGATTTAGAGTTTCAAGAACAGGTGACACTAAAAATGTTAGCTTTTAGCCCGGAAATGCAGTGGGAAGAACTCAAGCTCTTTGAAAGAGAAGCACAAGTTTTGCAGGCGCTAAATCATCCCCGCATTCCTTGCTATCGAGATTATTTTTCCCTGGAGAGGGAAGCCGGATCGGGATTGCCTTGGTTTGGGTTAGTGCAAGATTATATTCCGGGGTTTTCGCTTCAGGAATTGTTAGAAAATGGTCAGCATTTTTCCGAAAAACAAGTACGAAAAATTGCCACTGAAGTTCTGGAAATTTTAATTTATTTGCATGAATTAAGTCCCCCGGTTTTGCACCGAGATATTAAGCCGAGTAATTTAATTTTGGGGGAAGATCAGCAGGTTTATCTAGTAGATTTTGGTGCGGTACAAGCTCAAGCGGCGGTGACAGGTGTAACGTTTACAGTGGTAGGAACGAGTGGCTATGCACCCTTAGAACAGTTTTGGGGGCGGGCGGTGGCGGCTTCGGATTTGTATGCTTTGGGAGCTACTTTAATTCATTTGTTAACGGGGGCGACTCCTGCGGATTTGCCACAGAAAGATTCTCGGATTCAGTTTAGCGATCGCGTGAGTGTCAATCCTACTTTGGTAAGCTGGATTGAGAAGATGACGGAAATCGGGTTAGAAAAGCGTTTCCCCCTGGCTAGAGAGGCTTTAGCCGCTTTGAAATCGGGCAACATACAAGGAGCTAATCTTCAAATTGCGACTGTTCGGAAAATTGCTAAACCGCCTCACAGTCTCATTCAAGTTAGCAAATCAGCGACGGAGTTACACATTAAAATTCCGGCTGTCTTAGTCAGAAAGCCTTTATTCTCTGCTTATCTAGGAACAGTAATGCTAATGATATTCATCCCGACAATTATCCCCTTTTTAACAGGAGAATTGAGCATAGGGGTAGTAATTTCGGTACTTATAATAGGTTTCTTAGTTAAGGTTATTTTTGAGATAAAGCAAGTTAAATTTAATCGCAAATTTTTTAAAATAACACATCAGGTATTGGGGTGTAAATACTTACAAGAAACAGGAGAAATATCAGAAATCTTGGGTGCTTTCATTCACAATAACTCTCTTTCGGGAAATCAAATCAAGATTCGTGCCGGTAACGATATGGGAACTTACTTTTATGTTGTAGCAAAAAATTTGAAAGAGGTTGAGGCGGCTTGGTTAGCGCAAGAAATTCAAGATTGGTTAAATTTAAGATAAATTTTTGTAGGGCGAAGCCTTGGTGATTAATTTTTTTTGTATAATAGACATCTCCCAACTCAAAATGGGTGACGCGCTCACTTATAGGGTGTCTAAAATACAACTTTAAAAGAGTTATGCTAAGGCTTTCAAGAAAAGACCCGAATTAAAGTCAGTATATGTTATTACCCGATCGCCCAAAAAACATTAAATTTTAATTCAATTTTCTCCCTTCACAGGCAAAACGATCGCAAACTCAGTGCCAATTCCCGGCTCGCCATTCACTTCGATGCTTCCGCCATGTTTCTCTACCGCAATCTGGTGGACAATTGCCAACCCCAATCCAGTTCCTTTTCCGACACCTTTCGTCGTGAACAAATGGTCGAATATCTGCTGTTTAATTTCCTCTTTGATTCCGGTGCCGTTATCAGCTATTTTAATTTTAATGTACCCTTCGCCAACTATATCAGTGCATATCGTGATGCGGTTGGGATTGGCGGTAATTTCGCTAAAAGTGCGTCCTATATTTGACTCTTCTAAGGCATCGATCGCATTGGCAAGGATGTTCATGAAAACTTGATTTAATTGACCGGGAAAACATTCTATTTTAGGGAGATTGCCGTATTTAGTGATAACTTCGATCTGCGGGCGGTGTTCGTTTGCTTTGAGGCGGTGTTTCAAAATTAAAATAGCGCTATCAATGCCTTCGTGAATATTAAAAGGAACTTTGTAGTCTTTGTCGCCTCGCGAGAAGGTACGCAAACTGTTGCTGATGCTGCAAATGCGTTCGCATCCGAGTTGCATTGAATCAATCATCTTTGGTAAATCTTCCAAAAGATAATCGATGTCTATCTCTTCGGCGTGGTCGGCAATTTCCGATGGCGAGGCCGCGGAGCGATACAATTCTAAGTGTTCGATTACATCTTCCAAACTCCTTTTACCTTCGCTTAAATTGCCAGAAATAAACCCAATCGGATTGTTGATTTCGTGGGCGACTCCGGCGACTAAATTGCCCAAAGCTGACATTTTCTCGCTTTGGACGATTTGCAGTTGTGCTTGCTGTAAATTTTTTAAAGTTTGTTCGAGCTGTTGATTTTGCTCTTGCAAAAGTTCTGCGGCTCGCTTGCGCTCGGTGGCATCCACGCCCAAACCGATAATCCCGATTGTCTCGCCCTGGGAATTTTTTAACTGCACTTTGGTGACTTCTAAATAGTGCAGTTTGCCGTCAACAAGTCTGAGAGTTTCGCTGGAGTAATGCGGCGAATCTTGGGCAAGGCAGGCCGCATCTGAAACCAGACAGTTCGCTGCATTCTCTCCGAGTATATCTTTGTAATGATCGACAGCTAAAAACTCGCTCAGGGGCACGCCCACATCTTCACAAAATGTCTTGTTGAAAAACTGTACTTTACCTCTAGGATTAACCATCCAAATCCAAATCGGAGCGACATCAAGAATTGCTTGCAGCATTTGTTTCTGCTCCGCAAGCTGAGCTTCGGTTCGGCTAATTTTTACTAGCGATCGCTCTAATTGTTGGTTATAATCCTGATATTTTTTATAGAGCAGAGCATTTTGCAAACAGATGGCTGCCTGGGAAGACAGGAGATTGAGAAGTTGCAGTCGATCGCGGGTAAAAACTTTTGCGGTTAAGCGATTTTCCAGATACAAAATGCCGACTAAGCTGCCTCGATCGAGAATCGGCCAACACAGCAGGCTCTGCGGTTGATATTTGAGGATGTAGGAGTCGGAATCCCAATCACGTTGTTGAGTGAGATCCCGAACAATCACAGGTTTCAATAAATTTTTAACGCAGTCAACAATTTTGAGGGGCAAGATATCGCTGTTGTCATCGAGTTTTGCGGATGATAAGTCGATCGCCCACTCGACTCCCGAATTGTCGAGCGTGCTGGTAGCCGCGATTTCCCATTGATTGCCGTTTGGTAAAATCAGCGCTCCTTTGTCAGCTCCTGTATTTTTCATCGCCAGTTGCATGAGTTTGGCAATCAGTCGATCGAGTTCTCTTTCACTAGAGAGCGCTTGACAAGCTTTGAGCAGTGTTGAAAAATTCCCGAAATCTGAGACACTCGCCGAAACAGACGGATGAATGGATGGATGAATGGATGGATGAATGGATGGATGAAGCGATTGATTTTGCCCAGCAGGTGTTGGAAAATTTGCTAATGAATTTGCAGGGAGTTTTGCCTGTTCTAAAATCGGTTTTAATAATTGAGGATAACGTTTTTCTAAGTCATCAATTTTTGCTCTGTCTCCCCAGCGGACATAGCAATCATAGGCATCTATCATGTAGATTCTGGCAATTTTTTCCCTTCCTAATGACAGGTAAAATTTAGCAGCGAGTTCGCAGGCAAGAGCTTCTTCATTGACATATTCGTTAGCTTTAGCTCCGGTAATAGCTCGATCGTACAATTCCATTGCTTCTGCTGTCTGTCCCAAAACGCCCAGCAATTCTGCCTCAACCAGATCGAACTTGTGTTGGTAATTGATCGGCGTATGGTGCGCGAATTCTTTGAGTTTTTTCTGACTAGCCCCAACGCGATCAAGGATTTGTTGGCGCTCCGCCGGTGGGGCCTCTGCATAGATTGCCAAATCTGCCAGCGCATCATAAAAGTCGTGCATCATCGTTACTAGCATCAAAACACAATTCCCAAGATAAGGTTTACCTCCATTTCCCCTGTCGATTGGCTGCGGATTACTGCTCTAATATATCCTGAATCCGTGGCCTCTTTTTGCTAAATTTTATACACCTCTATATAGCAGGTAACAGTCAAGATTAATTGAAAGATTGGAAGGTTTAATGTATTTGTAAATAACCGGTCTGCATTTCAGTCTGTCGAAAATTTTTCTTCTGTTTAGGACTATTTCTACCGATGCAATTAACGGTCGCTAATGCAACTTTTGGAGATTTGGGCAGCACCGCCTCTCGGAAATCCTCCGCCACAATAGCGTAGGTTTGAGAATTTTAGCGGCGGGTTGTCGGTCTTTCTCCCCCATGAATCGATCGATAGCCGATCGAGAATCTGTGTACGATTGCGCGATTGCGCGATCGAGCGATACCCCGGTATTACCCTAGTCAAATATACTCCATTTATTATTGTGTCCATATTGGCTGACCTCAACCCAGACATTAACTTGACAAAACTTGGTCTATCTATCTTAGGGCATAAACACCATAATTTTCGAGCTGTAGATCAAAAAATCAAATTATCTATTAAAAAATAATGTTTTATACTTGAGCGATCGCGATTAAAGCTGTTTACTTACGTATAAGTTTCTGCTCTTAATCTCAAAGGCGATTAAATAAACGCAAAATTCCGTATAAACACTGCCTTGTCATGTATTGAAAAATACACACCTTAATTAATTGAATTTAATATAGCTCGATCGCCCAAATTTCCGCAAAGCCGATCGAAAAGTTATTACCTTAAAAAGTCCAAATACAATCTATATATATTATAAAGAATCCGTCGTGAGAGCAGTGGCATTCCAGTCCCCCGAATTTATCTCGCGCAAGTCAATGCTTCAATTCTTTAATCTTTAATCTAAAATCGATTTACCGAAAGCATCCAGGATACAGGCCCCGAATTTATCTCGCGCAAGTCAATGCTAAAATCTAAAATCTAAAATCTAAAATCTAAAATTGATTGACTTTACCTACATTCCGACAGAGGTTAAAACCCCTGTCGGAATGTAGCTTCCAGAAAAGGAAACAGCGTTATTTGAGATTAGTAGTCTGTCGCTCTTTGGGCCTATCGTTGAGTTCAGTCAATATCTCGATTCACTTTCGAGCAAATATCGTCTGAGGCATCTTGAGCCTTCTATCTTGCATCTCGTGCTGCATCATTGATATTTTCTTGGCCGCCGGCGGTATTATATCTCAGAGACTCAGTACCCTCTGATACTCTTTCTTTTGCTCCCTCGGTGGCTTCTTTAACAATATCTTTTGCTCCCTTCAAGCCTTCGCGAGTGTTTTCTTTAAGATTAGCAAAGCCTTGTTTGGTTTTGTCGCCAAAGTCATCAGCTTTCTGCTGGGCGGTGCGAGCATCCTCCTTGATCTTTTCGCCAATTTGGTCGAGTTTTTCAGGCGCATCATCCGCTACCCGCCGCACATTTTCACCTACATTGTTGCTAGATTTCGTGTCAATGCGGCGCTGCGCTTGATCTTTGAGAAGCTGAGCTTTTGCTTCTGTTGTTGTCATCTTTTTGTTTCTAGGATCGACATCGCTGTAATCGTTCATGCCGCCTTTGAATTCGGACGTTACAGCGCCGCTCGGCACTTCTTCTCTAATTTGGTCGGCAGTTTTTCCTTTTCCTGTCATCACATCAGTTTTTCCTGCCATAATATCAGGGGCGCTGCTGCAGGCCGTACTCACAAATACTAAAATGCCAGCCAGAAAAACTGTTAAAATTTGTACAGCTCGAATTTTTTTCAGAAATGCAGTTAGTGTCTTCATAAAAATGCTCGGTAAGTGGGAAACAAGCGTGGCTTGAGCCCTGAGAAGGAAACGACGCGGCGGTTTCAACCGCTTTGAATCGCCTTTCGGGGTTGGAGAGGTATGGTTGCCCCTCCGATGGAGATATGGTTGTCTCCTTTCTCCCTTGCGGGGTAATGTTCGCCTCGACCTGGTTATAAAGGCTTGTTAGACCTGCAACACTGTTTCAGTGACTTTAAAACTGTTTAATTGCAGATGACAGAGCGGAAAACTGGCGTCGCATTCACCGGTGTCGTGACCTAAATAACGTCTCCGCCATGCGGGGGTCTGGTCAGAACAGCTTGCAATTTCTTACAAGCTCAGTGGCACTTAGCCCTGAGTTCCTGACAAAAATGCTCCTTTCTATTGTGAGATGCTCAAATGCCTGGTGGTTTTGTAGATGGCTAGCCTTACCAAATTAGGCACTTAAACACTTTTTTAAGTATACGAATAGAAACCGTAGCTTTTCATCTATCCCAAGTTACATTCCTCAAGTTATAGTAGGAGGAAGAAGGAAGAAGGAAGAAGGAAGAAGGAAGAAATAAGAAGGAAGAAGGCTCTTCAGCTTGGCGAGCGGAGAGAAATCACCAATCAGGAAGAAGGAATGAATAATCCTCAATCTTTTACCCATTATTAAAAGTCGCAGCACAGCCCACCGGAGAAGGCAAAGTCGTTTGCATACATAGCTGTTTGGTTCTCCATGCCTCCACTATGTTGAAATGTTGTGCGTGTTCGGCTCAAAAAAAACCTTCTAGTCAGGAACTAGAAGGAATGTGGTGTATTATCTCAAGTACAACAAGGTCTTTAATCGCAATTGTGATGGCACATCCCGATCGCACACATCTGTCTAATGGCTGAAAGTATTGTACAGTTACTAAGGATTTTGAATCGCTGTTTTTAGACTTTTGCAGAATTCGCCGATCGCCTCTAAACCCTGTTCTGGAGTACCTTCTGCCAACCGTTTGACAAAAGCACTACCAACAATCGCAGCATCTGCACCCCATTCTTTCACTTGGCGAGCGTGTTCGGGTTGCGAGATACCAAACCCGACGCCGATGGGTTTGTCGGTGACGGCGCGAAGTTCTTGCAGCAACTCTTTTGCTCTCGTTTCTAAGCCTTCGCGTACTCCCGTCACCCCCGTCACGCTGACTAAGTAAATAAATCCTTGAGACTGACGAGCGATCGCTTCTATACGACTTTTGGGACTTGTCGGCGCAACTAATAATGTTAGTTCAATCCCTAATTTGTTGGCAGGTTGGATGAGACTGTCTGCTTCTTCTAAGGGCAAGTCTGGTACAACCAATCCCTGAACTCCAGCACTTTTGATTTGCTGCAAGAAGGTTTCTATACCTCGGTACAAAATCGGGTTGTAGTATGTGAAGAGAATGATGGGCGATCGCAAATTCGGACTAACTTTCGCTACCATTTCCAGCACCGAATCTAACCGCGTTCCCCGCTGTAGAGCCCTTGTAGCAGCGGCTTGAATCACCGGCCCGTCAGCTAGCGGGTCAGAATAGGGAACGCCAAGCTCGATCGCATCTGCACCATTGTCATCCAAAATTTGCAGTGCTTTAGCCGTTGTCTCCAAGTCTGGGTCGCCAGCAGTAATAAAAGGAATCAATGCACATTGGTGGTTCTTGCGTAACTTTTCAAAACAATTAGAAATAGTCATTAGTTATTAGTCATCAGTCATTGGTTGTTGGCAGTTGGTTGTTGGCAGTTGGTTGTTGGCAGTTGGTTGTTGGCAGTTGGCAGTTGGTTGTTGGCAGTTGGTATTAGCTAATAACAACTAATATCATGTCCGAGCGATTAACCATAATAGCCCGGTCGGGGCGGGTTTTTGAGATTGTCAATTATGGGCGGTATTGTTTGTGAACCCGCCCCTACAAAAATCGCGATCGCTCGACCGGACATGATATAACAACTAACCACTGACAACTAACAACTAACCACTGACAATTGACAACTAACCACTGACTAACTATCTTTTTCCTGCTCAATTTCGGCTTGAAGTTTGGCTAATTCTTCAGGAGTGAGTGCATCCAGTTGCTTCTGCAAGACAGCTTCTTTGTAGTCTTGCAATTGCTGGCTGTAGGTCATATTTTGAGTCAGTGCTCGAAATAAATAAGTCACCAGCCAGCCAATCAAGCCAGCAACCAAAAACAACTGACTCCAAATCCCGGCATTCATACTGTCGAGTCCGGCAAATTGCAGTAGCAAGTAGACAAACCCACCTGCTACAAAAAAGCCGACACTGATTCCAATTACGTCAATACGTCGCATTTAGGCTTCTATCTGCCGCCGTTTGGGCCGAAAATTCAAAAATGGAGCTAGGAGAAACATACCTGGGAAGAAGAAGAACATCAAGAAGTACATGAAGCCGCGCTCAAAAGAGGTAGCGACGTACCAGCGGCTGTTCAGGTAAGCGTAGGTGGCCGCGGGTACTACCAGGAGGTAGGCTCCTGCCAAGACGGCGTAAAGCAGTAAGGTAATATACATAGATTTGCTTTAGGGGAATAATAACACCGGTAAGTCAGTTGACACGCTCCGTTAGCTGGTTAACTATTGTACCGCTTGCGGAGATCCAGCGCGACTTTTGGGAATTTTTTGATTAGGGGTTGCGTAAATCGGGGTTTTGCCTGTAGAATAAAAGGCTGTTGCTGTTAATCGCTCAAAACCACAGCAGCTTGACCAAAGGGGGGCGTGGCGGAATGGTAGACGCTACGGACTTAAAATCCGTTGACCCGAAACGGTCGTGTGGGTTCAAGTCCCTCCGCCCCCATCCATTTCAATCGTTAGTGATTCAACGGTTTCAGATTTCTTGTCACCAAGAGTTCTGTTTTCCGCTCAATTTTCGCGCTAATGGTTTTTTACTAAGTCCAAAAGCGCCTCTATATCTGCCCAGTTCGCCCCGACTTTTTACGTCGGGCTGTCAACTGGTTGAGCAAATCGGCTGGTTTGGGAAATTGGGCGGCTGTCGGAGCTGAGTTTAAATAGTCGAATAACAAATTATGTGCCGTCGTTAACACATTAATGTCCTCAAAATAGACAATATCTAGCTTCAAGTTTGAGATGAGGCGGGGAGTGCGATCGCAAACTCTGCTCCCCCTCCCAAAGATGAAATTACCTCTATTTTTCCCCGATGTTTTTCCACAATTTGGTAGCAAATTGCGAGTCCGATACCAGTGCCTTTTCCTGGTTCTTTAGTTGTAAAAAATGGGTCAAATAGCTTGTTTTGGATTGCGGATGGAATGCCAGGGCCGTTATCGCAAATTCGCACCAGAATTTGGCTACTGTCCAACTTTTGCGTCTGAATTAAAATCTGAGGAATTTTCTCTTTTTTAGAGTCATGGGATGATTGTTCTAGTGCATCTATCGCATTTGCTATAATATTCATAAATACTTGATTTAGCTGCGCTGGATAACACTCTACTTCTGGCAAGTCTCCATAGTTTTTGACAACTTCAATTCCCTGCTTGAGCCGACTGTTCAAAATCAACAGTGTATTGTCAATGCCTTCATGAATATCAACTAATTTCATTTGAGATTCATCTAAGCGAGAGAAATTTCGCAAAGACAAAACTATTTGCCGGATGCGTTCTGAACCTATTTTCATAGATTCAAGAAGTTTTAGTAAATCTTCTGTGATAAATTCTAGTTCTATTTCTGCGATTTCTTCTGCGATCGCCTCTGTGGGTTGCGGGTATTCCTGCTGATATAGACGAAGTAAATGCAGCAAGTTTATAATATACTCGTTGGCATATTCTAGGTTGCCGTGAATAAAGTTAATAGGGTTGTTGATTTCATGGGCTACCCCTGCCACCATCTGCCCTAAACTCGACATTTTTTCGGTTTGGATTAACTGGGTTTGGGTGTGTTTTAGTTGGTGAAGCGCTGCTGTAAGCTCTTCTGTTCTTTCTTCTACTCGCTCTTCCAAAGTTTGGCGAGCCAGCTCTAATTCATGGGTGTATTCTGCTACCCATTGAACTAATTGATTGATGGATTTTGCTAAGGTTCCCACTTCATCTTCTGTGGTGACAGGCGCTTGCAAATCAAAGTTTGCTTGTTGAGTAATAGTTTTAGCCACGCTGGTTACAGCTTGGATAGGGATGGCGATCGCGCGACTGGTACAAATGGCTAGAAAAGTAGCGATCACAACTGAAACTAACATACTCACTACGATGATTTGCACTCGCAATTTCTCAGCTCTCTTAAAATTAACAGAAGCTTGTCTCTGCTGTGCCTTAGCTACTTCTGTCATCAAGCTTAAACTCTCTGACAGTCGCTCAAACTTAACATCGAGCTTAACAGCTCTATCCCCTCTGATTAAATCCAATACTTGCTGCTGCGCCTGTTTAACGTCCTCTAGTTTTAGTGAGGAGGGAGCTATTTCTTGCCAAAAAGATTTGAGCAATTTAGAATACGAATCTGTCGCAGTTGTGTAACCGTCTAATAATTCCTTTAATTCAGCATAATTTACTGCTAATTCTTCCGAGTATTCTTCACTAAAAGTGTCTATTTCTGCAATATTTTTTTTAACTGCCTTAACATCTTTCGAGAACTTAGCAGTTTCATATTCAAACCAGATTGAATCTCCCAAGATAGATATTAGTCGTTTGGGATGTGACTGGACTACCTGCACGGAATATTCTAAATCCCTGAGCAAATCTTGTTGATCGTCGGCGAAGGTTAAAGCTTTGAAAGCTTGCTTTTGGTAATAGTCTCCACAGATCATTCCCCCTGTGGTTCCTAGTACGGCTATTCCAATTGCTAGGGAGTAGCCATAATTAATTTTTTGGGCAATGCTCAAACGAGAAATGAAACGGTTAATTGCAATGAAGGGAGTTTTTTTGAGATAATTTTTAATTTCGCGAGATCCTTCACTGACAGGGACATTATTTTTACCTCTATTTAGGATAAGGTTTTTGAACCTCACAGCCCTATTCTCTCCCTGTTCAAACTTTTGCATACTGGCAACCTGAGCTAAATTTTAACAACTTTATCAATTAGTAAATGCACGTAAATAAACTTTCTGATTCCTAGTACCAAATCTTCTCTATAGTTTATGGATTAAGGGCTAACGCCCTACTACAAAGTCGGCATTAGATAAAACTTAACCTTACAAAACATTCCCCTGACCAATAGCTTTATAAACTTCACGAATCATGTTATAATCACTGTCGTTTGCTGGGACCAGTTTAGCTCCTTGATACTTATCATTATCTTTCCCAACTAAAATTGCTTCAATTAGCTTATCTTGATTTTCGACCAGGCGATCGCGAATTTCTTCAACAAGAGTATTAGGCAGATTACTACTAGCAACAAACAAATCATTAGGTAAGGGTTGCCCTGTGGCAATAATCCGAAAATCCTTGGTTGATAAACTGTCTGTTTTGAGTAAATCTTTGTATCTATTCACACCAATTGCTAAGGCATCAACTTGGTCTTTTTTGAGAGCCTGCAAACCCTTGATTCCCAACATTGAGATTTTGAAGTCGGATTGGGGATTTAAGCCAGCATCCAGGAGAATTTTAATCGGGCTTAGATGACCACCAGTTGCACCTATTTCCCACATAGCTATTGTTTTACCTTTCAATTGTGCTGCGGACTTAATTTCGCTATTGGCACGAACAAGAATAATTGAGTGATAGTCGGGGCGGGTGATGGCAATGATGGGAACAGCATTTGTCCGGGCCCGCATAATCACATATTCAGATGGCCCTGTTAGAGCTAGTTTTAGCTGACCAGACTGGAGAGCTACTGCTGCTTCTATATAGTTATCGACAGGGAACAATTCAATTTTTTTCTCCAAAACTTCCCCAAGAACACTGCGAAAGGTTTGATAATTTTGCTGCAAATCTTCTGCACCATGAACATCAGTCACAGCAAATTCAAGGGTTTCAGGTTCACTTACGGCCAAACTGGAAGAAGTGCGATTAGATTGATTTACTGTTGTAGAACAGCTTGCTACAAACAATAGGGATAACCCAACAAAATGCCGCCGCTTCATAATTTTTAGGAGTTTGAGTGGCAGTTGAAAATTGCATAACTATTATAAGCTATTTGGAAGAAACTTTCATTAAAATAGATTATCCGTTGGTTAAGCTTCAGTCAAGTGTTGTGGCAAAATTATTAAGAAAATTTTTATCGAGGGGTTTTATGGTTGCGAGTATCAGGCTGCGGATCTTGTAAACTTAACTCATGAAACGCTGCCAGCTTTAACTCAGGAGCGCTAATTAAATAACTTACAATTTTAATTGTTATTGTGGGATGGGCGTCCCGCCCATCATGAGTGGACGGGCGGGACGCCCATCCCACTTTCAAGAGTGGAAGTTATTTAATTCTCATTCCTCACAGGAATTGCCAACGCCGTCAGCAACTTTACCGCCGCCGTAACAAAACCAAGTTTTTTTGCAAGGCACTCCCCCATTATTGCCTAATTTAATGATTGCTGTCTTTTTTAGCTCAATCAGAGGTATTAAGATAGAGAGTGCATCGCCTTCTCTCTCCTATTATGCCCCGATCCGAAATACTTCTTGCATGGCTTGAATATAATGGGGGCGACAGTGCCGATAGCCGGAATAATCTAAAGCGTTGACACTAATGTAAACGCGATCGGCGTTGAGAGTTTCGGCCCCGGAGATGCCAAAACTTAGAAAAATTGTATTGCGATCGATAACGTAGGTGATGGGCAGGCTTTCGGAGATTGGATCGAGGGTGCGATCGCGCTTAAGCGTCTGGCTATCCTGCAACCGCTTTGAAGGGAGCGATCGCCTCAACGGATCTCTGATGGTGTACAATCCCGTATCACCAGCACGCCTCAAGAGGACTTTGATTGTCTAATTTTTGCACGTCCAAACAAAAACGAAGTCGCCCCGCGAATATTACACAGCAACTGGCAAAGTAATCACAAATTCCGTACCTTGTCCTATTTGAGAATTCACCTCTATTTTGCCTTGATGCTTGGCAAGGATTTGATAGGAAATAGCCAATCCTAATCCAGTACCTTTGCCGATCGACTTTGTAGTAAAAAATGGGTCAAAAATCTGTTGGACACAGGCTGCTGCAATTCCCGGCCCGTTATCCCGAATCTTGACGGTGACAGTATTGTCGGCTGTAATTTCCGTGCTCACCCAAATCGTTGGCGAATAGCCTTTGTCTTCCTTTTTCACCTCCTCCAGCGCATCTATTGCATTGCTAATAATATTCATAAATACTTGATTCAGTTGCGCGGGATAGCACTCAACCGCAGGCAAATTGCCGTATTGTTTAATAACTTGAATACCTTGTTTGATCCGATGATTGAGAATTACGAGGGTGCTATCAATTCCTTCGTGAATGTCGGCTGATTTCATTTTTCCGTCGTCCGATCGCGAAAAATTCCGCATGGATACGACAATTTCGCGAATGCGATCGGCTCCCATTTTCATCGAAGAGAGGGTTTTTGGCAAATCTTCTCTGAGAAATTCGAGTTCAATGTCTTCGATGCGCTCTAGAATGGCATCTGGTGGGTTGGGATAGTATTCTTGATAGAGAGTTACCAAACCTGCCAAATCTTCGATGTATTGGTTGGCATAGTCAATGTTGCCCCCGATGAAGTTGACAGGATTGTTAATTTCGTGGGCTATCCCTGCCACCATTTGACCGAGAGACGACATTTTTTCGGTTTGAATTAATTGGGATTGAGTTTCTTTGAGTTCTTTTGTATACTCACTAACTCGCTGAATCAATTGATTGAAAGAGACAGCTAAAACTCCTATTTCGTCGTCGGTTGTGACTGGTACTTGCAGGTTAAAATTCGATTCGCGAGCAACTTGCTGAGCGACATTAGTGACTGTTTCGAGGGGTTGGGCGATCGCGCGGCTGGTTTTGTCCGCTAGCGCCGCGGCGATGAGTGCTGAAATTAGCATACTTCCGAGAATAATTCGGTTTCGCAAATTTTCAGATTCTTCTAATGCTTGGGTTCCTTCCTGTTTGTGAATTTCTACTTGAGAAATTAGCTCAGTTAAACGTTGAGCGAGGTTATCTAGTACGATCGCCTCTTGGCCGCTGCTAGTCCTCAACATTTGTAGCTGTGCGGACTCGATGCTGTTGGGGGGCAAATTCCAAACTTCCGCTTCTTTTAACTGCAATTTAATTAGCTGACCGTAGTAATCAATGACGAGGGCAGATTTCTTCAATATAGCGTGCAATGCTGCCTCTTCTGTTGCTAGTCTCTTGGGATGTTCTCGTGCGAAAGATTCAAGTTCTGAAATCAGGATTTTGGCCTGATTGATTTGCCCGACAAAGCGATCGTGTTCGTATTGCAGCCACACGGCGTTTCCCAAAACGACTGGCAATCTCGCCGCGTGCGATCGGGCTTCAAATACGGTATTTTGCAAATTTTGCAGCAGTTGCTGCTGCTGCCCAGCAACATTTACCTGAACTAAAGCTTGCTGGTGAAAGTAGTCTCCCAATCTCAGTCCCGCACCAGTTCCCAAAATCGCTATGCCGATAGCTAAAGCATAGCCATAGCTGATTTTTTGACCGATCCGCAAATAGTTGAATCGTCCTTTTAGCCAACTTATATTAATGTTTGAATGGTGTAACAAGGTTTTTTTAGCAGAGTGTTCTTGCTCTACTTTGCTATCTTGGGGCTGAGTGTGGGTAAATAATAACATTGAAAGCTCCTCCCAAAACAATCAGGAGTAATTGAGCGAATAAATGCAGAAGGCACTTATGCTGAAAGCAGAAAGCTGTTTTGAGTGTTTAATTTTTAAATTTTAAATTTTTAACTCAAAAATCACAACTCAAGACTCAAGGCTTCCCCTAGTATCTCTCTTTTTCGACTAGAGTGTTTGTGATCTATATCAACAATCTATGTGATTATACGCAAATTTACAAAAGTTATGATAAGAGCGATTAGTATTTGTAGTCAGTTGGAACACAAGCCCCAACTACCGGCTCTCCCCGTTTTTCTTTTTCTGCCAGTTCTAGGTTGAATTCCAGCACTTTTGCTAAAATATCGTCGCTGTCAGTAAATCCATAAGCTGCATTACATTCGCGATCGAGCGCTTCATGAAGTTTATAAAGTTGACTTGTGGGTTCTTCAAAAAACTTATTGTAAACTTGAGTAATTCCCCACTGCTTTGCGGACATTTGTTGAGTGCGGTATTGATGCAATTCGACCGCCGTTGCCCGAATTTGCTCTACTGATTTACGAGTCGGTGTCTGGGGAAATGGGAAAGTTTCAAAGCAGGTATTGTGGGTGTATGCGATATCTCCTTTGAGAGTTGATTTTTGAGCGTGCATCCAAATTCGGTGAATGTTAGATGAGAGAATGCCGAGAATATAAAAGTCTTCTGAGGCAACAACTACTGATTTGTCTCCCGGCAGCCAACTAACGGGGGCGGGAATGAAGACAGCCCACTTTGAGACTCTCGGTACAGTGAAGTAGTCAGATAAGGGGGCGATCGCCTTTCTCATTCCTTGATTAGTACGCTTAAATCTCCACCACTTTTCTCGCAGAATAGCTTCGCGGTTTTGCTCGCGTTCAGGTTTAACATGAATCCTAATATGCTCTAGTGGTAGTTCGTAATTGCTAGCTTCTTCAATACTCATATCATTAAAATCAATAATCCAGCGTTCCGGCGTACAATTAGGATTTTTTGCGAGATTTGCCCCCATTGAAAAAAGTTTAAGAACCTCTTGATTTTTCGCATCAGCTTTAATCCAATCATTAACCTGCTGTTGAGTAACAATAAACCCCATTCCCACTGGAATTACACCTTGAAAGCATTTGTTTGAGTTCGCTGACAACCGGGCAGCTTGAGAAACATCAATCGTAGCTTGTAGCGAAGAGTTAATACTTGAAACCGCGAGATTATCTAAATAGTAAACTTTCGGCTTTTCCTTGCTCCAGTTAATCAAACTAACATGAACCTTAGCTTCCCCAGACCAAGGCTGAGTAGAAACGGCTGCATAAATGTAACCGCCATTTTGCGCGACATAATCTAAAGCAGCAGCACGACTTTTACCTTGACTAATTGAATTAGTAGCAACTAAACCAGCCCTGCCATTTAGTTCTAAATTATTGTGAGCAATGCGAAACCAATAAGCACAAAAATCAACCGAATCTTTCACATCAGGAAAGCGTTTAAACACGCGGTCAATATATTCATCTCCCAGGGCAATTCTCATGTGCTTTCCGCCTAAAAACGGAGGATTCCCGATAATCGCGTCAGCCTTTACCCAATCAGTAAATAAAGCATCAGCACAGACAATATTTTTATCCAAAGTATCCAAAGGCAGAGAAGGTTCTTTCAATCCCAAATTGTCGATCGCCACCTTGCGGCCAATCATCAACGTCACTCGCGCCAACTCCACCGCAAACGAGTTAATATCCATGCCGTAAAATTGCAGCGGCGTGACTAAATTCATATAACCTCTTGTACCGTCGAACTCGTTTAGCTTATCTAAAAGTAACTTTTCAACTTGCTTGAGTTCCTGATAAGCTACATACAGAAAATTACCCGAACCACAAGCCGGATCTAGGACGCGATAGCGACCTAATTCTTGGTGCAGATTTTGCAGTTTGGCTACGGTATTTGCAGCGTTAATTCGCTCTTCCCAGTAATAGCTAATTGTGGGCAAAACAATGCGACGAATGTCTCCCTCAGTAGTAAAGTGAATCCCGTAAGCGCGGCGCTGTTTTTTATCTGTTTTCAAAGCGGATTCAAAGATATTGCCAAAAATAGAAGGGCGTACCTGACTCCAATTTTGTTCGGCACAAACTTCTAATATTTTCAACTCTCCCTGTTGCAGTTCAATGGGGTGTATTTCCGAAAATAATCCGCCGTTGAAATACTCGACTCCTTCATAACGTCCTGCGGGCGTGACTCCCTGCTGATTCATTGCTTGAAATAAGCCGCCCAAGACATCGTAAGAACTTGCTCCTTCTAGGCAATCTTTGACGCAGCGAGTAAAGAATGCCGGCGGCAAAAGTCCTCTATCTTCGGCAAACATTGCTAAGACGCACTGCAACACAAATCGCTGGGCCTGAAACTGATTAAATTTAGCAAATTTGCGCTCTTGGCCGCGATCGATTAGCATTTCCAGTAGCATCCCCATTCTGCTAGCAGCTTTTTCGGTAATCTCGACTTGGTTGTTTTTGAATATGGGGCGGCGGCTGGTAGATTCCATGAAGGCAAAAGCGGGCGATCGCGCGGGCAATTGCTTTAGGGATATAATGTCTACAGGCTGATCCGGCTGAAGGTCGAAATCGTAAATGTGAAACTCGTCAAAATTGCACATCATCACGTAGCGCGGGCGATCGTCTTTTTTGAGGCGAATATAATAGCGTTCTGTTTGGGTGCGGTGTTCTCTTTTAGTCAAATCTTCACCGCGCTTTTTCATTTCAATCAAAACGTGCTTTTTCCACACCAAATCAGCAAATCCGAGTTGACCTTTTTTGCTGCTTTTTTCTATGCGTTCCTCATAGGTTGCGCCGGCTTCTAATGCCCCCTCGTGGCCGAAAGCCCGAAAGAAGCGGTCTAAAAATACCTGTGCTTGTCCTTTTTCATCGCCTGTAATGTGTTGTTGGCAGTAGGTGACGAATTTTTGGAGGCTTTCAGGGGTGGCTGGCATGGGAGGATAATTTAAAACGCATATTAATTAGTATAATCTGGTTAGAAGTTACGCAGCGATCGCTTAAAATTTCGATACTCCCTAGCCTTTTTTAAAGAGAGTAGAATTGATTCATACTTCCTTGGCCCGCCATGCCCGCCATGCCCGCCATGCCCGCCAGGGACTGAAGTCCCTGTCTAATAGCAAAAGTCGGTTGAAACCGACTGAAATACAGGACTTACGCACAGCAAGCAAATACTAACTTTACAGTCCTCATAGCGAGGACTTTCGCTTTGAGGCAGGGAATTCATTCCCTGCCGGACTATCGGACTGTCGGAATATCAAACTACATCAGTGACCGATCATCCAAGGCCGTCCCCCTCGGTGTTCGCGATTCCGCTGCGGTTTAGGTTCCTCAGAACGCTTAACTACCTCCGGTTCCCGATTTTCTTGACCTTTCAACCGCAGCTTTCCAGTTAGAATCATCGGCGGCGAAAAGATGCGTTTAGCAACAGTTTCGCAACTCGGACAAAGCACCGGTGTATCTGCTTCTGCAAGAGGGCGCCACTTATCAAAAGTGCCGCAAGTTTCACACTTAAAATCGTAGAGAGGCATATCAATTTTTGATTGCTGATACTAACAGGACTTAGGCAAAGAAACCGGGTTTCTCTGCAAAATCGTTGGTTGATAACTAGAGATTTACGAAGAAACCCGGTTTCTGACCTCGACGTGCGTCCAGGACTGTAATTAAGACGGCAGAATATCCATCTGGAAAATTTCTGTCGGTAAAGCAATCGTGCAGCAAGCATTAGGAATATCCACAATGCCGCTGATGCGACCCTCAACCGGAGCACAGCTTAACAGTAAATACGCTTGTTCTCCGGTAAAACCAAACTTTTTCAAATATTCGATCGCATTCAAACAAGCTCGGCGATAAGCAACGTGGGCATCCATATAATACTGCTGACCCGTAAATTCATCAACAGAAATCCCTTCAAAAACGAGGTACTCAGAATAGCGGGGTTCCACCGGCCCGGGTTTGAAAATCGGGTTGACCATCGCGTATTTATCCATGCCACCTTTGATAATATCAACGTGGAGGTCGATGTAACCCGACATTTCAATTGCCCCGCAGAATGAAATTTCCCCGTCTCCTTGAGAAAAGTGAATATCTCCCATCGAAAGTTTCGCGCCTTCGACATAAACCGGGAAATAAATCCTCGAACCCCGCGACAGGTTTTTAATATCGCAATTGCCGCCGTGTTCGCGGGGAGGAACAGTGCGCGCCGCTTCTGCCGCCACTCGCTCGAATTCTGCCCCTTGCAGCGACCCCAAAACAGCATTTTTGGGGTTCGGCAGTGCTGCTAAAGGCGGCACTCTATCGGGATTTGTGGCTACTAATTCCGCTTCCCGTTTGTTCCATTTATTCAACAATTCCTGAGAAGGAGCGCAGCCGATTAAACCCGGATGAGTAATCCCAGCAAACCTGACTTTTGGTATGTGTCGGGAAGCGGTATAAATTCCCTGAAAATCCCAAATTGCTTTAGCAGCAGTCGGAAAATGTTCGGTCAAGAAACCGCCGCCGTTTTCTTTAGCAAAAATTCCCGTAAAACCCCATTCGTCCCCTTGCAAAGCCCCGATATCGAGGATATCGACTACTAAAATATCCCCGGGCTGCGCGCCGTTAACGTAAATTGGCCCGCTCAAAACGTGAACTACTGTTAAGTCTACATCGCGAATGTCGTCGGGATTGTCGTCATTTTTAATTTGTCCGTCTGTCCAGTCTTTGCACTCGATGCGAAATACATCGCCGGGATTGACGGAAACTACTGCTGGAATATCTGGATGCCAGCGATTGTGACCGACTAATTCCTGTTCGGACATCGGTTTGGTCAAATCAACTTTGAAGAGAACTTGAGGCATATTCTGCACTCCTCTAGTTACTGATTTTTACATGGTACGCGCATCTTCGCCGATCTGATGGTTGATAAATGTAAATTCTTATACTAATAAGTGGAGAAACCAAAAATATTTCAGAGAACGATTATCATTATTTAACTAATTGCAGGGAAGCGCCGCAGTCGTGGTATGTTTTTGATCGGGAATGTTTTTAAATTTTAAAATTAGTGACTGAAAATTTGACCAAACAACATATAGATCAAGTTAAAAATGGCTGGCACGGCAGCCTGAATTTAGTCTACGCTAACCGCAGCGGCTCAACTCAAATCATTCACAATCAAATGCAAGCGCCCCTCAAGGTGCAGCGCCCGTTTTATCCTGAAGGGAAAGAGATTTGCCACAGCGTCATCTTGCACACGGCTGGGGGAGTTGTCGGGGGCGATCGACTTTCGGGCCATTTTCACCTCCAAGCCAACGCCAAAGCCTTGATTACCACGGCCGCCGCTGGTAAAATCTATCGCAGCAGCGGACTAGAATCACAACAAAATATTGACATTAAACTAGAATCTGGTGCTAATTTAGAATGGCTGCCCCAAGAAACTATAGTTTTTGATGGCGCCATATATCGGCAAAATTTGCGGGTAGAATTAGCACCAACAGCGAAGATTTTACTGTGGGAAATTACCAGATTTGGACGCAGTGCTAGGGGCGAAAAGTTCTTGTCGGGAGAATGGATCTCGCACACCGAAGTCTGGCAACAAAACAGTCCTTTATGGATTGATAGACAATTGCTAAAAGGTGGAGAAAAAATGCTCGAAAGTCCTCACGGCCTCGCAGGAAAACCCGTAGTCGCCACCCTCGCTTGGGTAGGCGAACCCGTAACCACAGAAGTCGTCGAAAAAGTGCGAGATTTGCCATCTGAGGCAACAATTTATCCTGGTAATTCCACCGTCGGCGTGACTCGTATTCCTAACGGTTTGCTGTGCCGATATCGCGGTACATCCACAACTGCAGCGAGAGACTGGTTTGTCAGCATTTGGCACTTGCTGCGCTTGTCTTTTTCAGAACGCCCTTGCTGTTTGCCCAGAGTTTGGATAAAATAGGATGATATTTGAGTTTCAATCTATAGTTGCCCTCCTAACTAGATTATTCATCTCTCTCTTCTGGAGACTCTGCGCCCTCTGCGCCCTCTGCGGTTTAATCATTCTTAATCATTCAGCAACAACCGTAAACGATATCATAACCAAATAATGCGATCGCACTTACAAGAATAAAAATGCAACTCACCCCCCAAGAAAAAGACAAACTGCTGATTTTCACCGCCGCCCTGGTAGCAGAGCGCCGCAAACAAAGAGGTTTAAAATTAAACTATCCAGAAGCACTAGCCTACATTTCCGCCGCCATTTTAGAAGGAGCCAGAGATGGCCTCACCGTCGCCGATTTAATGAGTTACGGAACAACTCTCCTGACGCGGGAAGATGTGATGGAAGGGATAGCAGAAATGGTGCATGAAGTCCAGGTTGAGGCGACTTTTCCCGATGGAACTAAGTTGGTAACAGTCCACGATCCGATACGTTAAAAAATCAACCACATAGACTCAGAGGAGGAAAAGATGATTCCCGGAGAAATGATTGTTTCAGCAGGCGAAATAGAATTAAATGCAGGGCGTAAAATACTACGGTTGCTGGTAGGAAATAAAGGCGATCGACCCATTCAAATCGGTTCCCACTATCACTTTTATGAAGCCAACGAAGCCTTAGAATTTAATCGAGAACAAACAAAAGGAATGCGGTTGGATATCCCCGCAGGTACAGCAGTCAGGTTTGAACCGGGAGATGAAAGGGAAGTGCAATTAGTGCCGTTTGTTGGTAGTCGTCAAGTCTACGGCTTCAATGGAAAAGTGAATGGTGAGTTAGATGGATGAGATTTTTAGAGGGACGAGACTTTTTGGCCGAACTTAAAAAGAATAATTAGTAGGAGGATAATTCGATATGCCCGATCAAATTAGATTGTGGGAAATATCAAAGGATAAATTGAATGAAATTACCGAATCTAAGTTAGACTTAGAATTTCGTTTGGAAACCTGGCTAGATAATGATATTTCCCTCCTAGCAGATGATCTCTTAGTAATTGGTCGGCAAGTGATTACTGATTATGGTGGAAAACTTGACCTTTTATGTATAGATAGGTACGGAGATTTAGTCATTGTTGAGTTAAAGAAGGACAAAACATCAAGAGAAGTAACAGCACAAGCCTTGGATTACGCCTCATGGGTTAAGGATTTGTCAAAGGAGAGAGTTACAGAAATTGCCAATGCTTATTTACTGACTAAAAATGGCAGTAACTTAGAAGATGCTTTCTGTGATAAATTTAGCTCAGAATTCCCTGATATTTTGAATTATCAGCACAACATTATAATTGTAGCTGCACAGATAGATATTATTTCTGAAAGGATTATTAAATACTTGTCAGAAACTTATGGTGTGAGAATCAATGTCGCAACATTCCAGTATTTCCGTGACTCAAGCGGTAGAGAGTTACTAGCAAGAAAAATGTTTATCGAGCCTGAAATAAAACCTGTAAATATATCAAAAAAAAATCCCACTTTGACCCTGGAACAATTACTTGAAATAGCAGATAGCAATGAATTTGGAAAAGTCTATAGACTACTTTATGACGAAGTTGTACCAGATATATTTTGGATAAATACAACAACAAAAGGTCTGGCATTGAGAGAAAGAAGTCAAAATGGCAAACTTATCTTAAATCTTTTGTTAACTGAAAGCACGCCTAGGAATGGTCTAAAAGTTAAGGTATACATAGATAGAATTTCAAACTATTTAAACATTGATGCAGAAGAGTTTGCTAATTTGTTGCCTAACTATCAAGAAATAGAACAAAATGATTCCTTTGGTTTAATTGCTGAAGGATTCTTTAAAACAGAAGAACAGGTGAACCAGTTTGTGGGAAAATTAAATCAAGTAAGGAGCTAATTAATATGAGTTACAGAATGGATCGCCGCGCCTACGCGGAAACCTTCGGGCCGACAACGGGCGATCGCGTCCGGTTAGCCGATACAGAATTATTCATAGAAGTTGAAAAAGACTTCACAACCTACGGGGATGAAGTTAAATTTGGCGGTGGCAAAGTTATTCGCGACGGCATGGGACAGTCGCCTATTTCTAATGCGGACGGCGCTGTTGACACGGTAATTACTAATGCTTTAATATTAGATTGGTGGGGAATTGTTAAAGCAGATGTTGGGATTCAAGACGGGAAAATTTACAAAATTGGTAAAGCCGGAAATCCTTACATTCAAGATAGGGTAGATATTATTATCGGGCCTGGTACTGAAGTAATTGCCGGTGAAGGAATGATTCTGACTGCTGGGGGAATTGACACTCACATTCACTTTATTTGTCCGCAGCAAATTGAAGTGGCGATCGCCTCTGGAATCACGACAATGATCGGCGGCGGCACTGGCCCCGCAACGGGTACAAACGCCACAACCTGCACTCCTGGGCCTTGGCATATGTACCGAATGCTGCAAGCAGCCGACGCTTTCCCGGTAAATCTAGGGTTTTTAGGTAAAGGAAATAGCAGTCAACCCCAAGGATTAGTCGAACAAATCTTTGCCGGTGCAATGGGTTTGAAACTCCACGAAGATTGGGGAACTACACCAGCAACGATCGACACTTGTTTGAGTGTCGCTGACGAGTACGATGTGCAAGTTGCAATTCACACCGACACTCTCAATGAAGCGGGATTTGTGGAAGCTACAATTGCCGCATTTAAAAATCGCGCTATTCACACTTACCACACGGAAGGTGCTGGCGGCGGACACGCACCGGATATTATTAAAGTGTGCGGACAAGCTAATGTTTTGCCCTCGTCAACTAACCCGACTCGCCCTTACACTGTCAATACTTTAGAAGAACATTTAGATATGTTGATGGTTTGCCACCATTTGGATCGAGGCATTCCTGAAGATGTGGCTTTTGCTGAGTCGAGAATTAGAAGGGAAACTATTGCTGCTGAGGATATTTTGCACGATTTAGGTGCGTTTAGTATGATTTCTTCTGACTCGCAGGCGATGGGAAGAGTGGGAGAGGTGATTATTCGGACTTGGCAAACGGCACATAAAATGAAAGTGCAGCGGGGGAATTTACCCCCCCTAACCCCCCCTTATCAAGGGGGGGAAACAAGAGGGATAACCCCCCCTTACCAAGGGGGGGAAACAGAGGGGATTAATGACAATTTTCGGGTGAAGCGGTACATTGCGAAATATACAATTAATCCGGCGATTACTCACGGAATTAGTCAGTATGTCGGTTCGGTGGAAGAGGGGAAATTGGCGGATTTGTGTTTGTGGCGGCCGGCTTTTTTTGGGGTGAAACCGGAACTGGTAATTAAAGGAGGGGCGATCGCCTATGGGCAGATGGGAGATGCTAACGCCAGCATTCCGACGCCGCAACCGGTGCATATGCGGCCGATGTTTGGCAGTTTTGGCGGTGCGATTGGGGCGACTTGTCTGACGTTTGTTTCCCAAGCTGCGCGCGATCGAGACATTGCCGCACAGCTTGGTTTGCAAAAGCCCACTGTAGCAGTTTCCGGCACACGACAAATTAGTAAAAGAGATATGAAACTCAACGATTATTTGCCACAAATGGAAGTCGATCCAGAAACTTATGAAGTCAGGGCGGATGGGGAATTGTTAACTTGCGAACCGGCAACAGTTTTGCCAATGGCGCAGCGGTACTTTTTGTTTTAACTGATATTTTGCACCATTTTCAGCAACAGGCAAGATTCCTGTTCCACAAAATATAAATTTTCTTGTGGAACAGGCACCATTGTCAGCAACAGGTAAGATGCCTGTTCCACAAAATATAAATTTTCTTGTGGAACAGGCACCATTGTCAGCAACAGGCTTTCCGGCCTGTTCCACAACATATAAATTTTCTTGTGGAACAGGCCGGAAAGCCTGTTCCTAAAAAGCTAATTGACACTGTGCAATATCTCAGTTTTAACCGATTATACAATCATGTAGGGGCGGGTTTTACCAACAATATTTGCCAAAAACCGACTATCTCAAAAACCCGCCCCCACCCAACGGCAAATTTTCATCTTACTTCATTCGGGATGTAATTTATTGTTAGAAAAATTGAGCGATCGCACTATCAAACCCTGACACAAAAACCAAAAATAAAGTGCAATATTAATCCCGCTCAACAGCTTCGGTATTCCCTCCAGCAAGCTCGAAACAATCTCGTTTTTTAAAGGCAGCGCTTCTGCAAAAAAGGCAACAAATAACAAACCAACGCCACTCAGCAGTAAAGGATAGGGAGTCGAGCGAATTTGTCTCCGAAAAGCTAATCCGTATGCAATTGCCAGCACCGCGTAAAATATGACAATTGTCGCTTTCGGGAAACCCGCACGTCCCAGATGAACGTGGGTGCGAAAAACTTCATTGAACAGAAAGCAACCTGCAAACAGTGCCGAATATAAAATAAATCGATTTTCTGGGCGATCGGGTTGAATAATTCTCAGCAATCCAAAGGTAAAAGCGCACACCATTACCGATAAATAAAATAACATTTGAAACGCCAAGAAAAAGAAACCTGCACCCGGATACGTGGCAGAACAAGGCGGCAAAAATAACCCTTTTACTGAAGAACCGAATAAACTCAGACACGCCGTCACTAGCCCAACTAGCACTAAAGTTAGACTATTGAACAACAATACAGTTCTGTAATTTGCCATAATTAATAACTAAGAAATAACAACTAACAATAGTATATTGCCCGTCAAACTATTTTTTTGCCTTAGTGCGGATTCAGTAAGGTGCATGACAACACCAACTGCACGCTAAACAGCGCAGATGTTTTGTGAATTTATAGGGATTGCTGTGCGTGCATCTGTGGCTAATAATCTTCTGAGGGAGCTATAGCAATGCTAAATGACTCGTAAATTTTTTACCCCACCCCAACCCTCCCCTTAGCAAGGGGAGGGAGTAAGAAATTCACAGTCGCTAAGGCAGGTAAGATGCCCCCACCACGGGAAGTTTTATTTTTATTTATTATTACCTAAAACTCAGGAGAGTCTTAATCGCTCGGTAAACTCAATTTTAATACCTGTCCAACTGATACCTCGTGCTTGTGCGTCGCTACTACCACCGCACCTTCTAATCGCGGATCGTAACATCCAACCCAAGCTGCAGGATGACATTCGTGCACTAAATACCCGTACAGCCAAATTGCTCCTCTACCTTCAATGACAATTCCTTGGCTTAATTGAACGTGTTGAGGAAGTTTCAAACCTTGTAAATCATCGGGTGTGATGATACCGTCTTGAGTTGTAATTCGCAAGCGCAAATGTTGGTAAGCTAAACCGTCTTGAGTTTGATTGGGGATTATTTTTAATTCAATAGGATTCATGGGATGCACAAATGTTGAATGCTGCGATAAAATCATATCATGTCCGGTAGTATGGGCGGGGGCGGGTTTATTATATTGTAGATTATGGGCAATTATTGTTGGTGAACCCGCCCCTACAAAATTTAACATCATACAAGTCCGAATCAAACAGACATGATATCATCTACCTTTTAGGGTAAATTGGGAATCCGATCGCCCACTTTCAATCCCAATTGGGCCGCCCTTCCGCCTCTGAGTTCAATCACTCCGTCAACGGGAACATCCGGGCCGTAGTTGGGGCAGGTTTCGCTCAAACACGGCGGTACGTTAGGAATTATCGCCTGCACGACGCCTTCCCGCAGAAAAACCATATCGAGTTCAATAAACACGTTTTTCATCCAGAAACGCACGTTTCGCGGGGGTTCGATCGGGAAAAGCATTCCCCTGTCGTCTGGCAATTCTGTGCGAAACATTAAACCTGTCGCTTGTTCTTGGGGAGTTTGCGCCACTTCTAGTCCGATCCTCTGCGAGGGCTGCGCTAACGCGCGATCGGCTATAATCGTGTTAACAGAAATTGGCAAAAGCTGACCCCTATCTAGTCCGCCAAACAGCGACATAAAGTTGGATTCTGTCAGATTAGAATTTCCCAAAACAACTCCTAAATAATCACCAGAGTTTTTATCTTTCATAATAGTTTGGTTGTTGGAAACAGAAAGCTCTAAATCGCTAAACTTCATGCCTTCTGTCAAGACAATTTTATCATTGCCGTTGCCAAAATCGGTAATTATATCGGCTTCACTAATAGTAGATGCGGCGGCGGTTTTTTCCATCACAAATAAATCCTCCCCCGCGCCTCCTGTCAAGAGATCCCTGCCTTCGCCTCCTATTAGCAAATCCTGACCCCGATCGCCAAAAATCCAATCGGAGTCTTGTCCTCCATAGATTGTATCGCTTCCTTGCCCGCCAGACAGCGTATCAGCGCCTTCATTTCCTGCTAGCAAGTCATTTTCCCGATCGCCAAAAATTCGGTCGTTTCCCCCCAAACCTTGAATAGTATCATTACCCGCAAATCCTCTAATCGTATCGTTGCTGAGAGTTCCCGCGAGAAAATCGAAGCCAAAAGTACCGTCGATGTTAACCATTTTGCGTTTAAGGATGGGTTTAATAGAAGGAAGATTTGGCGATCGGCATCCGCCAACCGGTACCAAAAGCTCGATCGCTAATTTTCAAACCTGGGGCTGCTTGCCGCCGCTTAAACTCCGCTTGCCTGACTAATTTTACTACACGTTTAACCACGGCTTCATCGTGTCCAGCAGCGACAATTTGTTGAACCGATTCGTGATGTTCGATCGACCGCTGCAAGATGTCATCCAAAACATCGTAATCCGGCAAAGAATCTTGGTCAATTTGTCCAGGCTTCAGTTCAGCACTAGGCGGTTTAGTAATAATATTAACCGGAATAATTTCCTTTCCCAGGGGCGGGCATGGGGGTGGGTAGGGAGAGGGCGGGCACGGGGGCACCGCCCCTACATATCCGCCAGAATTCAGCCACCTACAAAGCGAATAAACGCGAGTTTTCGGCACATCGGAAATCACCGCCAATCCCCCATTCATATCGCCGTAGAGGGTGCAGTAACCCACCGCCATTTCCGACTTATTGCCAGTCGAAAGTAGCAAATGTCCGAACTTATTAGAAATTGCCATCAACAGATTGCCTCGAATCCGCGATTGAATATTTTCCTCAGCAATGCCGAAAGTTGTGTTGACAAACAAATCGGCGAGAGTGCGATCGTAAGTTTTCATCAAATCGTCGATCGACAACATTTCGATCGCGATGCCCAGATTTCGGGCTAATTCCAAAGCATCATTAACCGAATGATCCGAACTATAAGGAGAAGGCATCAACACCCCTAGAACATTTTCGGGCCCGATCGCGCAACTGGCGATCGCAGCCACCAAAGCCGAATCTATCCCGCCACTCAAACCGAGTACAACCTTAGAAAAACCGCACTTGCGGACATAATCTCGCACTCCCAAAACCAAAGCAGCCCAAATTTCGGCATCTCCAACCGCCGGATAAAAACTCAAATCAGTTGTGGAACGGGCATCTTGCCCGTTCCCGCTGCCAACGCCACTGCCGATCGAACCTAGTTTTTGTCGTCCTTCACCTAATCCCAAATCAGTTGTGGAACGGGCATCTTGCCCGTTCCCGCTGGCAACTAAATCTTGTTTAGCTGCATCATATTCCAGCACCGCAAAATCCGTTTCAAAAGAAGCTAATACCTGAATTAAATCACCCTTTCGATTCACAGCAAAACTGCTGCCGTCAAAAATAATATCGTCATTTCCTCCTATTTGATTAGCATAAATAATCGGTATCCCGCAGCGGATGACGCTGTGCTGCAACATAGCCGATCGCACTCCCCGCTTCAGAGCAGAATAAGGCGATGCCGACAAATTCACCACTAAATCTACACCCAATTTTGCCAAATCGGAAACAGGATCGCCCGCGTAACTGCGTTTACCCCAAAACTCCTCATTGTTCCACAAATCTTCACAGATTGTCACGCCGATTTTGACTTCGCCAATAGAAAAGTAATTGCTGTTTTCTCCCGGTTCAAAATATCTATCTTCATCAAATACATCATAAGTAGGCAACAAGCGTTTATGAAAAACTTGTTTGACCACGCCATTTTGCAACAAAACAGCGCTATTAAACAATGATTTTCCGCCTAGTTGAACAGCATTAGCATTAGGTAAGGCAGTGCCTGCTATGACTGCCAACTCCGGCGGCAAAGCTTGCGCCAGTTGCAGCAACTGTGCACCTGCATCTGCAATGAAACTCGGATTGATTAACAAATCGCGCGGCGGATAACCGATCAGGGAAAGTTCCGGTGTTAGCAATAAGTTTGCGCCCTCAACCTCAGCTTTTTTCGCAGCCTCCAGAATTAGGTTGGAGTTGCCCAAGATATCACCAATAGTAGGGTTGAGTTGTGCGATCGCAATTTTCATCTCACCAAATCACCTAATAAATATTGCTAACAGTCCGCCCGCGCGGACTCACTTTCCTATAGTCCTAGATTTGAATGTAGCGAAAGATTACTTGGATTTGTAATGTTTCAACTCTTCCTCAATATAATAATTTACCAAATCCCGGTAAATATTTTCAACCACATCAGGATTCAAACCCGATTGTTGAGCCCACTCGCGCCGCTGCTGTAACATATCGTGAAAGCGATCGAACGATTTAACGCTAGCTTCACTCGTTTTGAACCTTGCTGCAGCGATGACGTATTGAAATCTCTTGCTCAAAGCCTCGATCACTTCTCGATCGATGATATCAATTTCCTCCCGAACTTCGTGAATATTAGCGCATTCATCTGGATCTTTCATAGTCCGTACTCCTTAATAGCTTCTATTCTCATGTTACTAAATTGCTCCCCGAATGTCATCCAATAAACAGCTAGATAAACACCAGAGGCTTATTTTTGAAAGGAGCAAAAGCGGTCGCATCAAAGCGGTACAAACTAGCAGGGCGGCCCGCCCCGCGCGAAACCTTAACACCGGTATCGCACAAAAAACCCAATTTCAACAATCGAGCTCTAAAATTAGAATAATCAGAAAAATTTTCCCCCAAAATAGTTGTATAAAGTTGATACAAATCGCTCAAAGTAAAAAGTTCCGGCAACACTTCAAAAGCTACCGGGCTGTATTCAAGTTTGTTACGCAGTCGCCGATATCCGTATTCGAGAATTTGATTGTGATCGAAGGCCAGCTTAGGAACTTGTTGCACGGGATACCAAGCAATGCCGCCGACGCGGTGGCCCACACCCGCGACTACACTCCCAGCAATTAACTCAGCTTCCTCAAAACGAACCAAAGCAAAATAACTCACCGAAAGATAGCGATTGCCCCTGGTAATTTCCCGAGGATCGCGCCCCGGTTCTCCGAAAGTATACAATTGCTCCAGATACAAATTTTTTACCCGAATTTTCTCAGACAAAATCCGGTAAGCCGCATTTTCAAGAGACTCTCCGTGTCGCACCAAAGTACCGGGAAGACTCCAAGAATCGATAAACGGTTCGTCTGGCCGCATTAGCAACAGCACCAACAAGCGGTTCTGCACGGTATCGACGGAAAAAATAACATTATCTACTCCTACTTTAAAGTCAGCTAATGAGCAACCCTCGCTCTTGTTTGTGCCTCGTGCCATGCGTACAAATGCTCCCTATGGATGTAATCTTCGATGGTGGGAGTCAGAGCTTCCCTGTCTCCTTTTTCCCGATAGGAAGTAGAAGAAACATTGGGAGCACTCAAAGATGCGATCGCCACCTCTGCACCCATGCGCCTCAACTGCCACAAATCTAATTGTTCTGATGGATAACCGGGTCGCGGTACTATCAGCAAGTCCACTTGTTTTAACAATTGTTCAAATTTGTACCAGCGAGACAGTTGCCCCACCAAGTCCGAACCTATTACCAGCGTCAAATCTGCATTCGGCCACAGCAATTTTGCTTGTTCCACAGTTTCCACAGTCCTCGGACTGCTGAGTTCTGGATGCAAGCAAAGATTGTGTCTGGGCGAATTAATTTCTTGAATCATTAACAGCAGCATTGCCGATCGGTGTTCTAGAGAAGTTTGGTGCGACTTAAAAGGATTGTCCGACGCCCAAACTGCTACCCAATCAAAATGTTGCGAAAGCCAACTCAGAATTGTTTTATGTCCTGCTGTTGGTGGATCGGCACTGGTTCCAAAAAGAGCAATCTTCTGCATAGGGAATCGGTAATTGTTGACTGTTGACTGTTGACTGTTGACTGTTGACTGTTGACTTCAATCTAAAATCTAAAATCTAAAATCTAAAATCGATTGACTCTTTTTCGTTTTTTCGGTGAGACTCTGCAAATCTGTAGAAATTTCCACTGACGGCGAAATCGGGTTGTCAAGTTGACGAGTTTCGGGTCGAAGACTGGCGACAGAAGCAGCAGTGCGTTTGGCGATATCCTCCAAACTTTCCTGGTTCTTGACTCGTTTTCCCTCCTTGAAAACCAACTCCATTAATGGTAAGTAAGAATCGCAATTGTGAATAGTTTCTCCCGACAATCCTAAACAATCTCCGAGAATTTGCCCATTTTCAATATGTCTAAAAATTTGCTTTCTTCCTGGATATGTTACCTTGCCGCTTGCCTCTTTCATCACCGGAATTCCGTCAATTTCCACCAACTTATAAACACCGTTCACAGGGGAACCGCTGACTAACTTGGTTCCCAAACCGTAACCGTCAATGCAAGCACCGCTACTTTTTAATTTAGCAATTTCTCGATCGTCCAAATCGCCACTAGCAAAAATTGGAACCCCAGGCAGGATCGATCGAACTTCCCGCGACAGCACCGCCAAATCGCCCGAATCCAGCCGCACGCCTTCCAACTGCATTTCACCGCTGTTTACTCGATCGGCCAACATCCGCGCCGCCCCCACAGTATCATAAGTATCGATCAGCAGTGGCGCCCCCGGAAAATAGCGGTGAAAAGCTGCAAACGCCTGATTCTCGCTGCCTTCGAGGGCGGCAACAGCCATTACCAAAGCATGGGCGATCGTACCGACAGGTTTGCGGCCCAACTTCAAAGCAGCCAAAACATTAGAAGTTCCGTCGAATCCCGCAGCCAGAGCAGCCCTAGCCGCCCAAACAGCAGCTTGAGGCCCAAAAGCCCTGCGCGTCCCGAATTCCAGCAACTTAGCCTCCGGGCCCGCCACATCCCGCAGCCGCGCTGCCCGCGTCGCAATCAAAGTTTGATAATTTATGGCATTCAATAAATAAGTTTCCACTAACTGAGCCTGCCACAGAGGAGCCTCAATTCGCAGCAGTGGCTCATTGGCAAAAACCGCCGTCCCCTCCGGCACCGCCCAAACATCGCCAGTAAAACGGGCTGTGGCGAGTAAAGTCCAAAATCGTTCCGGGGCGCCGGCAAAAATCCCAGTGGACTGCAAAGCCTCAATTTGCGACTGAGAAAACCGAAATTTCTCCAAATAATCGATAACTTGAGCCAAACCCATCGCGATCGCGTAGCCAAAACCTTCTGGCAGCCTGCGCGCGAACAACTCAAAACTCGCGGCCCGCCCGTCGAGCCCTTCCCCGACGTAACAAGCGGCCATCGTTAGCTGGTAGAGATCGGTCAAAAGGCTGTAATCTGCTGAAGAAACCGTTAGTTCCTGGTCTTCTAAGATTTCTTCAAAACCTGTGAGCTGCAGGCTTTCTGTGGTAGTTTTCATAAAAAAAACCCCGGACAAACTTCTTTTTCTTAATTATAGTGACAAACACCATATCTTTTTGTAAATATTTGATGAAGATTGCAGATATTTGTCGGATAAATTCGCTTATAATGCCCTTTGATAGCGGATCTCGGTTAATTTGTACATTAATATTATGGTAAATTCAATATAAATATTGAATTTAACAAACTCAGAATTAAGCACAAACACTCAAGCGTTCCGGGTTTTTTGCGAAAATATTTCGTTGCAGCCTTTGAATAGAGTTAGAAAACCCGGTTTCTGACCGTCGGGAGGGCGATCGCGAGTGCTGGAGTTGAGCGAGGAAATAATCTACCAGCAAAAGGTCGATCGTCCAAAAATGCGTAATTTCTTAAACCTTCAGCTTGCTTTATTGTTGCAGACCAATAAGTAATTCAAATAAATATTGCTAAACTCATCCACAGCCCAAAAATCAGAGTAATATTAAAAGTATCAGAACTCAGACAAGAGAGGCAGATTCTATGAATCTTTCTAAATCTTTGGCAAACGCGATGCGTTACGTTTCGGAAGCAGCGGTGCGGATTTTTAGCCCCAGCGATGACAACTATCCCAATAGTGGAGTTCAACCTTTTGAGGGTAAGCTCTCCAAAAGTGCTAAATCCAAAGAATGAACAGCCATTCCCACCGTTTCTAGCGAGTTCGGCACAGGCATTCAGTTTAACAGTCAACGGTTAACAATTAACTGTTGACTGTTAACTTTTGAGTTTTGATTTTGACCGAAAGCATCCAGGATACCCGCCACGTGATTCATTCCTTCGCAGACTCAGGACGGAGAAATCAAAAACCTGTATCCGATGAAGCTTGCCGAACGTATTTATCTCGCGCAAGTCAATGCTTCAATCTAAAATCTAAAATCTAAAATCTAAAATCGATTGACTGTTAATAGTAATTGTATGTGCGGTTTCCCTTCGTTCTACCCAAGCTACAATTACCAATCACCAATTACACTGAACTTCCCCAATTTACCAAACAAAGGCATATTCAGTGTAGAGTAAGCTTTTTAAAGATTTTGGCGCCCGGTTTACTGCGTATAAATCAGAGAAACACCAAGCAAATCTAGAGCCTTTTGTTGCACTGGGGTTGGTTTAGTAATCTTATCAAAAACAAAACTAGCACCCTTAATAGTTGATTGAATTTGATTGTGAGCTAGAGTACCCAAATCCGCTAGTAACTAACCTTTAGTTGAGGAGATAACCTGAACTTTTGGCTAGGTATCGCAGAGCGCATACAAATATATACTGGTAACACTCTCTGGCAATGACTAAAGCCTGCGTGCCATGCCTGAGTTTCTCCAAGCGATCGCAGCCTATGTTTGAGGGAAACACCTAGCCAAAAGTTGAGGATTTTATCTCACAGATTCTGAGTCGCAAGCTGACTATTTGGCTAAGTTAATACTCAACTAAAAGCTAGAAGCTTTTTAGGGTTATTATCTTAGGCTGAAAATAGTAAATCAACCAGAAAAAAGACCATGAACTTAATTAAAGTGTCGGGATTATCGGCTTCAATCGTACTATCGTTATCCATCTTTCAGCAGCCGACTCATGCTCAAAAAGCAAGTACCTTTGCTACCAGTTGCACGGACATTTCAATCAATGGCGCTCAATTATCAGCAACTTGTAACAAAAAAAATGGTACCAGTCAGCGCACTTCCATTACCATTAAAGGCGTTCATAATCAAAATGGACAACTCGTGCAAGGTAATCTTAATGAACAAAGTACGTTCAACCGAACTTGCACAGGCATCAGCATAAAGGGAGACGAACTGTCTGCCAATTGCCGCGGTGGAAATCAGCCATCTTCTGTCACATTACTAGGAATTGATAATAACGATGGCAACCTAACCTATTAGTTAGTGTAGTTGGGCGATCGCTTACTCAGTCTGGTTGTATAGCCGATCGAGGAACGCCCCAAAACTTCCTCCCTCACAGCAGTAATCTATAACCAAAAAGTGCGATCGCCCCCACGCCCCAACCCCCCAACACAAACCACTCACCCCACTGCAATAAAAAAAGTTTAACCTCAAAGGAGCCTTTACTGATGACTCACTTCGGCATTCTCTGTCCGGGATTCAACAGCCACCTCAACACTATGATACCTTTGGGCTGCGAACTGCTTCGTCGCGGTCATCGAGTTACTGTATTTAACTTCCCTGATGCTAAAGCCACAACTCTAGCCAGTGGATTAGAATTCCAGTCATTAGCTGAAGATGAGTTTCCCCTAGGAACAAATGCAGAAACTTTGAGCCAACAGGGGAAGCTCAGCGGACTGGCTGCCTTTCGATCTTCTATTAAAACTTTTACCCAGATTTCGGCTGCTATTTTCAGAGAGGCTCCAAGCGCCATTAAAAAAGCAGGTGTAGAAGCTTTGCTTGTAGACCAAGTTTCGCTCGAAGGAGGAACGATCGCGGATTTTCTCAACCTTCCTTTTATAACAGTTTGCAGTGCCTTAGCCGTCAACCGAGAACCCAACATTCCTCCCTTTTGTACCCTTTGGCCGTACACTCCAACTTGGGGAGCACGTTTACGCAATCAAATTAGCTATCAGTTACTCAGTTTGGTTGTTAAACCGCTTCGAGGACCGATAGCCGAGTATCGCCGAAAGTGGAAATTACCTGTCTACTCTCACCCGAATGACTTTTACTCTAAACTCGCTCAAATCAGCCAACAACCCGCAGAATTTGATTTTCCCAGGCAAGATTTACCTGCACACTTCCATTTCACTGGCCCTTATGACAACAGATCCACGCGCAAACCAGTCCCTTTTCCTTTTGATAAATTAACTGGCAAACCATTGATTTATGCTTCGATGGGAACTGTGCAAAATCGCTTGCTGGATGTTTTTCAAATAATCGCCTCTGCTTGTGAAGGATTAGACGCTCAATTGGTAATATCTCTCGGAGGTGGTGCGACTCCCGAATCTTTGCCGCCCTTGCTGGGAAATCCGATCGTTGTTGGCTATGCACCACAATTAGAATTGCTGCAAAAAGCCACTCTCACGATTACTCATGCCGGGATGAATACGACTTTGGAATCTTTGAGCAATGGAGTCCCAATGGTGGCAATTCCTGTGGCGAATGATCAGCCGGGAGTGGCAGCGCGGATTGCTTATACGGGTGTTGGCGAAGTGGTTCCTTTGAAGGAATTGAGCGTTTCTAAAGTCCGATCGGCAATTGTGAAAGTCCTAACCCAAGATTCGTATAAACAAAGGGCGATCGAGATGCAAGAGGCGATCGGGCGATCGGGCGGAACTAAGCGCGCCGCTGATATTATCGAACAAGCTGTATTGACTGGGAAGCCTGTCTTGGCTTCTAAAATCTAAAATCTCAGATGTGGAGTCAAATCTAAAATCTAAAATCTAAAATCTAAAATCTAAAATCTAAAATCTAAAATCGACTGATGGCTCACGCCCCTCTGGTGTGAGGAGCAAATTTATGCTATGTTCGACTGCAAAGTTGACTGCAGGCTGAATATGCTCACTTTTCCTGGCGTTGAAGTCACAGAGCTTATCTACGAAAGCGCAAACTCGCTGGTTTACCGAGGATTCCGACAACCCGACAGTCTCCCCGTCATCCTCAAAGTCCTCAAAGAAAATTATCCCACACCCCAAGAACTCGCCCGCTATCGCACAGAGTATAAAATTACACAATCTCTGAATCTGAGTGGCTGTATAAAAGCCTATGATTTGCAGCCATATCAAAACACGCTGGTAATGTTTGTTGAGGATTTTGGCGGCGAATCCTTGAAAATTTGGATGCAGCAGCAAAAATTTAGTATTGCAGAATTCTTGCGAATTGCGATCGCCACAACAGAAAGTTTACAACAAATTCACAGCGCCCACATCATTCACAAAGACATTAACCCTTCAAATATTGTCTTCAATCCAGCCAGCGGCGAACTCAAAATTATCGATTTTGGCATTTCCACGCAGTTAACGCGCGAGAATTACACCATCAAAAATCCCAACATTTTAGAGGGAACTCTTGCTTATATGTCGCCGGAACAAACCGGCAGAATGAACCGCAGTTTAGATTACCGCACGGATTTTTATTCCCTGGGGGCTACCTTTTACGAACTGCTGACAAACAAATTGCCTTTTGACACCAATGATGTGCTGGAATTGGTACACAGTCATCTCGCTAAACAGCCCTTATCTCCATCTCAGGTGAATCCCGAAATTCCGCAAATTGTTTCCGATATTGTGATGAAGTTGATGGGGAAAAATTCTGAGGAGCGGTATCAAAGTGCGATCGGCATTAAAGCGGATTTAGAAGAATGCTTAAATCAACTGCACAGCAATAACAATATATCCTTTTTTTCGCTAGGATGTCAAGATATTTCTGATCGCTTTCAAATTCCGCAAAAACTTTATGGCAGAGAGCGAGAAATTGATAGTTTACTAACAGCTTTTGAAACAGTCAGCAGTCACAGGGAAGATGCCTGTGCCACAAGTGGACATGGGGAAGATGCCTGTGCCACAAGCAGTCACAGGCAAGATGCCTGTGCCACAAGCTCAATGATGCTGATTTCGGGATATTCTGGTATCGGCAAATCAGCTTTGGTGCAAGAATTATACAAACCGATTACTCAACATCGCGGTTATTTTATCTCCGGCAAATTTGACCAATATCAGCGCAATATTCCCTACAGCGCCATTGTCAATTCTTTTCAGGATTTAGCAAAACAACTGTTAGCAGAAAGCGAAGCCAATCTCACAGAATGGCGGAAAAAATTATTAGACGCATTGGGAATTAACGGTCAAGTTATTATTGACGTAATTCCCGAAATTGAATTAATTATCGGCAAGCAACCCCCGCCGCCAGAATTGGGTGCGGCTGAAGCGGAAAATCGCTTTAATTTTGTGTTTCAAAACTTCATTAAAGTCTTTACCAAACCCGAACATCCTCTGACAATATTTATCGATGATTTGCAGTGGGCTGACGGCGCATCTCTGAAACTGATGCAACTGCTGATGAATGCTTCGCCAGCGGGACTGTTTTTAATTGGGGCTTATCGGGATAACGAAGTTTCTGCGGCTCATCCGTTAATGCTAACAATTGAAGAGATTGTCAAAAATGGGGCAAAAGTCGATCGCATTTTCCTGTCACCTTTGGATTTATCCTCTGTTACTCAACTGATTGCCGATGCCCTGAATTGCCCGGAAGAAACAGTCAACTCCCTTGCCGAGTTAGTGTTTTTCAAGACGGGCGGAAATCCTTTCTTTATGAATGAATTTCTCAAATCGCTTTATACAGAAGGACTCTTACAATTTGACTTTACCCCCAAGGCTGTTTCGGGGCAACCACGGGGGGATTGCCCCTACGAAAAACCAGGGTTTTGTAGGGGCGGTGCCCCCGTGCCCGCCCAGCCCATAGACGATGGGGTAGGGGTTTCAGATATCGGGGATCTTCACGAGGGATTGCCCCTACAAGAGAATGAAACAGCCCAGCCTCACCAAGGGGGGACACAGGGGAGTTGGCAGTGGAATTTAGAAGAAATTAAAGCGAGGAATTTCACTGATAATGTTGTCGAATTGATGGCTAGCAAAATTCAACAACTGTCAGAGAAGACGCAGGAAACGTTAAAGATAGCAGCCTGCATTGGCAATCAATTCGATCTGAAAACCCTCGCCTCACTTTGCAAAAAATCTGTGGAACAAACTGCGGATGATTTGTACGCAGCCGTTGCTGAAAATTTAGTCGTGTTGCTGGGGAATATGGGAGATGTGGAATTAGAAATTGCAGGGAAGTTCGCCAGTACGCAATCCGTAGAATACAAGTTTGTTCATGACAGAATTCAGCAAGCCGCTTGTTCCCTGATTGATGAACAGGATAAGCCGCTCGTCCACAAACAAATAGGACAACTACTGCTGCAAAATACTCCCATCGACAAGCGAGACGAAAAAATATTTGATATTGTTAATCAATTAAATTTCGGCTTAGAGTTAATTGTTTATCATGAAGAAAAATATGAACTGGCAGAATTAAACCTAATAGCAGGTCAAAAGGCTAAAGCATCAACTGCTTATCAGCCAGCTTTCAACTATCTGCAAACAGGGATAAATTTGCTGACAGGAAACACTTGGCTGCTGCAATACCACCTCAGCTTGCAACTACATCAAGAAGCCGCACAGGTAGCCTACCGTTTGGGGAATTTTGAGCAAATGGAAGCTTTAGCTAACCTTGTCCTAGAAAATGCTAAAACTGTTCTAGAGCAAGTCCCAATATATGAGTTGAAGATTGAAAATTGCATAAAAAAAAGCAAGTTTAAAGAAGGGTTTAACCTTGGATTAAAAGTGCTACATTTGCTAGGAGTTCTTTGGCCAAAATCTCCAAATAACATATATATAAAAGCGGAACCTTACAACTTAATTAACCTGCCCAAAATGACCGATCCAGAATCTCTAGCAGCTATGTCGATTCTGGGAGGAATGATAGGGATCGGCTATATAGGTATTCCAGAATTATTAGTGCCACTTGTGTTAACACAGATTGATTTATCTATTAAATTTGGCAATGCTCCTAAGTCTAGTTTTGCTTACGCAAGTTACGGAGTCATATTGTGTACAACTATACAAGATATTGAAAGTGGCTATAAATATGGAAGATTAGGTTTAAGGTTAGTAGAAAAATTAAATGCCGATTACCTGAAGGCTGGAGTTTTAGATATATTTGGCAATCATATATTGCATTGGAAAAAGCATCTTAAGGGAAGCTTATCAATTTTAAAAGAGGCTTATTTCTGCGCTGTTGAAACAGGGAATATAGATTTTATTGGTTATTCTACTTTTGATTATTGTTTTAATGCCTACTCAGTAGGATGTGAACTTAAAGACTTAGGAAAAGAGTTAATTTATTTTTATGAAATACCGACCAATAAAAAAAACAATACTTGCTTGACTTGGTTAGCCATGTATTTACAAATTATTTTTAACTTATTAGGTAAGGCTGACAATCCAACTCAGCTAATAGGAGAGTTTTATAACGAAGAGAAATTTCTACCACTTCAGCCACTTCAGCTAGAATTGAGCGATAGACAAGGACTTTTATTGCTTTATCTAAATAAGTTGATATTGTGCTATTTGTTTGGAAAGTCCCATGAAGCTGCTAAAAATGCAGTAGTTGCAGAACCATATTTAGATGGTGTGATGGGAATGGCAGCTATACCTATCTTCCATTTTTATGATGCTCTAGCGCATTTAAGTGTATTTGCTGATTATTCAAATTTTGAAAAAGAAAATGCTCTCAAGCGGGTTAATGCTAATCAAGAAAAAATGCAGGTATGGGCGCATCACGCTCCCATGAATTACTTACATAAATTTTATCTAGTTGAAGCTGAAAAAGCGCGAGTTTTAGGTCAATTTCTGGAAGCAATGGATTACTACGATCGCGCAATTTCCCTCGCCAAAGAAAACGAGTACATCCATGAAGCCGCCCTCGCTTACGAACTCGCCGCTAAGTTCTATTTATCTAGGGGTAAAGAATTAACAGCCAAAGCTTATATGCAGGAAGCTCGTTACTGCTACCAGCTATGGGGTGCAGCGGCTAAAGTCAAAGATTTAGAAACGCGATATCCGCAATTATTTACGATCGATCGACCTACAAATAAAAACATTTCAACCACTACATCAACTACGGGTAGCCGTTCTAGTTCTTCCTTGGATATCGCTACAGTCATGAAAGCTTCCGAGGCCATTTCTGGTGAAATTGTACAGGATAAATTACTCTCCAGATTGATGAAAATTTTGATTGAAAATGTCGGCGCTCAAAAAGGATATTTAATTTTAGAAAGCCAGGGAAAATTGCTGATTGAAGCTGAAGGTGCAATTAATGATGAACGGATAAAAGTGTTGCAATCTGAGCCTGTTGAAAATTGCCAGGAACTTTCCGAAGCTATTATCAATTATGTCGCTCGAACCAAAGAAAATTTATTGTTAAATGATGCCACTCGTGAAGGTAACTTTACGAATGACCCTTACATCAAAGCACGTCAGCCCAAGTCTATTTTGTGTGCTGCTTTGATGAATCAAGGTCAACTGGCTGCTATTGTTTATCTCGAAAATAACCTCACCGCACAAGCTTTTACTCCCGATCGCCTGGAAGTTTTGCAATTGTTATCGGGACAAGCGGCGATCGCACTTACTAACGCTAAACTCTACACAGAAGTAAAAGAACGCGAAAACCGGCTTACTCAATTTATCAATGCGATGCCGATAGGAGTAACAGTAATTGACAGCGCCGGACAAATTTCCTACGCAAATCCCACAGCTTCCCAACTCAGCGGCATCAATTATATACCCGAATTAAATGCCGCTCAATTTGCCGAAATCGGTCAAGCTTATTTAGCAGGAACTAACGAGTTATATCCCACCGCACAAATGCCAATTATGCGTTCTTTGGGGGGTGAAACGGTCAAAGTAGACGATATGGAACTGCACCGACACGATCGGATTGTTGCCTTGGAAGTTTCCAGCACACCAATTGTGGATGAAACTGGCAAAATTAATTATGCGATCGCCACATTTCAAGATATCACCGATCGCAAACAAGCAGAAAAAGTTTTAGCCGACTACAACCGCACTTTAGAACAGCAAGTGAGCGATCGCACTCTCGAACTCCAGCGAGAAATCATCGAACGACAACGAGCCGAAGACGCAGCACAAGAAGCCAACCGAGCAAAAAGTACATTCCTCGCAAATATGAGCCACGAATTGCGGACTCCCCTCAATGCAATTCTGGGATTTTCCCAATTAATGAATCGCGGTTCTAACCTATTGCAGGAACAGCAAGAACACCTGAGTATTATCACCCGCAGCGGAGAACATTTGCTCGAACTGATTAACCAAGTATTAGATTTGTCCAAAATAGAAGCGGGACGCACGACTCTCAACGAGACCAATTTTGACCTCCACCGCCTGCTGGACGACATCGAAAATATGTTCCAACTTCCGGCACAAAATAAGGGAGTGCAGTTATTAGTAGAGCGGATGCCCGACGTTACCCAATATGTGCGAACTGATGAAATAAAATTGCGCCAAATTTTGATTAACCTGCTTTCTAACGCGATTAAATTCACCTCGGAAGGCAGCATTCATGTGAAAATTAAAAATCACGATTTTGCTCAGCAAATCTGCTTTGAGATTGAAGACACAGGAGATGGGATTGAGGCTAGTGAATTAGACAAGATATTTGAAGCTTTTGTTCAAACCAAAACAGGCGAAGAAGCGCAACAAGGAACAGGATTAGGTTTAAGGATCGCACGTTCTTTTGTACAGTTAATGGGCGGTGAAATGACAGTCAGTTCTCGTGCGGGATGCGGTACTATATTCAAATTTGACATTAAAGTTAATGCAGTTGAAAGTGCCGATCGCCAACGGGAACAGCCAACCAGACGAGTTATGGCGATCGCACCCAATCAACCGCGCTATCGAATTCTCGTTGCAGACGACGCTTTTGACAACCGCCAACTGCTAGTCAAACTGCTTTCTGCGATCGGTTTTGAAGTTTACGAAGCCAAAAATGGGAGAGAAGCAATAGAAAAGTGGGAGCAATATTCGCCGCACTTAATCTTTATGGATATGCGGATGCCGGTGATGGATGGGTATGAAGCCACCAAACAAATTAAAGAGGGCAACCACAGGGGGATTGCCCCTACGGAAAACGATGATTTTGTAGGGGTAGTGCCCCCGTGCCTACCCCAGACAGCAATTGTTGCCATAACAGCAAGTAGTTTTGAGGAAGAGAAAGCTGTTGTCCTTTCTACCGGCTGCGATGATTTTATTCGCAAACCATTTAGAGAAGCAAACATATTTGATATTCTGCACAAACATATCGGAGTGCAATTCGTTTTTGAAGAACTAAATGCTGCGCCCAGCTTCACAGAAAATGAAGTAAATGTATTGACAAAAAGCGCTTTTTCTGAATTGCCTCCTGAGTTACTAGCCAATCTTCAGCAAGCCATTAGCAATCTCGATTTGGAACAGATGCACACAGTCATCAGTCAAATTCGCGAAATCAATCAGCCCTTAGCGAGGGCGATCGCAGCTTGCATTAAAAATTTTCAGTACGAACAGTTGCTAAATTTAATACACACATTAAGGGATGAGACATGAAGAAAAACCTCCGTTTTACCCGCGAAGAAAGTATTTTAGTTATTGATGATTGTCCTGAGAACTTAAAACTTTTAAGCAGCATACTATCTGTCGCTGGGTATAAAGTTCACCTAGCTCCCAGTGGGAAATTAGCTCTTAACTTTATCAATGCCAATTTACCCGACTTAATTTTACTGGATATTATGATGCCTCACATGGATGGCTACGAAGTCTGCGAGCAGCTCAAAGCTACTCCAAAAACTCAAGATATCCCAATAATTTTTATCAGCGCTTTGCAAGAAGTTTTAGATAAGGTAAAAGCATTTTCTCTGGGCGGAATAGACTATATTACCAAACCTTTTCAACAACAAGAAGTTTTAGTGCGCGTCGAAAATCAATTGCGTCTGAGAAGGATGTCTAAACAACTCCTAGACCAAAATATTCTCGAAGAGCGCAACCGGATGGCGCGGGAAATTCACGACACTTTAGCGCAAACTTTTACAGGCATCATCATACATTTGGGAGCCGCAGAACGGGTAATAGCAGCGAATCCCGAACAAGCACAAGCACACATGAAAACAGTCTGCGAATTGGCTCGCTCTGGACTTGCTGAAGCACGGCGATCCGTAGAATCTTTACGCCCGCAACTGTTAGAAGATGGCGACTTGTATAGCGCTCTCAACCAAATCGCTAAACAAATGTCATCAGATACTGATACGCACACTATTTTTGAAGTGGTTGGCACGGCATATTCCCTACCATTAGAGGTAGAAAATAACCTGTTGCGGATCGGGCAGGAAGCATTAACAAATGCTTTCAAATATGCCAAAGCTACAGCGATAAAAATTGAGTTAGTTTATGAAACATCCAAGTTCCTTTTGCGGGTGCAAGACAACGGACAGGGATTTGATACAGAAAGTATCTGTTTTAGGAATGGCTTTGGTTTATTGGGAATGAGAGAACGCGCCGATCGCATTAACGCGCAGCTAACAGTAAACAGCCGCCCCGGAAACGGAACAGAAGTTATAGTTTCAGTTAATCGCCAGTAAAGGTGCACATTTCGCACCATACATAGTAAGTTTGTAGTGAGAAATTCAGTTTTTTTAATAAGATTAACAGGGTAAACATGATTAACCAATCAAATATTATTCGCGTTTTAATTGCCGACGATCATTATATTGTGCGGCAAGGTTTAGTGGCGCTGCTGAATCAGGAATCAGATGTTAAAGTTGTGGCGCAAGCAAGCAACGGGCAGGAAGCATTAACAATGTTCCGCGAATATCAGCCCGATGTCACCCTTATGGATATGCGGATGCCCCAAATGGATGGAGTCGCCGCCATTGCTGCGATTTGTGCGGAGTTTTCCAGCGCCCGGATTGTGGTGCTGACGACTTATGACGGCGATGAAAACATCTATCGCGGATTGCAAGCTGGCGCTAAGGGCTATCTGCTTAAGGATGCGGAACCAGAGGAACTTTTAGCAGCAATTCGGACTGTTTTTGAGGGTAAAAAGTACATTCCGCTGGCAGTGGGTGTTAAGTTAGCCGATCGCCTGAGTGGGCCTGAATTGAGCGATCGCGAATTAGAAGTCATCCGCCTCATAGTCGCTGGTAAAAGCAACAGCCAGATTAGTGAAGTTTTGCACATCAGCGAAAGCACCGTCAAGTTTCACATCAACAATATTTTGAGCAAAATGGGAGTTAGCGATCGCACGCAGGCCGCGATTTCCGCCTTAAAACGGGGGATTGTCAGCCTGTAGTTTAATGAGCAGTATTTTTTTTACTGACAAATATAGGAATCCTAAATCATTTGTGAATTTCTTACTCCCTCCCCTTGATAAGGGGAGGGTTGGGGTGGGGTAAACATTTTACGACTCCTGCAAGGATTGCTATATGACTATTATGACGGCAAATAATGATAAGACCTTAAGTTTTACGCCAAAACTTTTTAGTAAGGCTAAGCTGGAACTCCTAGGATAAATTAGCCCTGCTAAAAAAAAATGCTTTATTCATTTTTGTCCAAATCTCAAGTCAAAATCCGCTTTTTAAAACAGTTTGTAGCCGCTGTTTCGGCGTCTTTAGCACTTAGTGCAACAACCAGTTTGAAACCCTCGCCGGTATTAGCAGCTAGCAATATCCCCCTCGCAAATGGAACCTCGATTCAGTTAGTCGCAAAACCTGATTCTAGCCTGCAGTTAGGGCAGTTGCGTACCACTGTTCCCGTGCAGACAATGCAGCTCGATCCGGGCGGATTTATCCCGATCGCGATCGGCGGTATGATAATTATTCTAGTGCTGCCATTATTTTTTGGCGGATTGGTAGTAATTGGCGATCGCGAAGTTGGCATTGTCAGTAAAAAGTTTAGCTTCGGCGGCAAGTCTTTACCGCCCGGAGATTTAATTGCCTTAAACGGAGAAGCGGGATATCAAGCTGATACTTTGCCCCCCGGTTGGCACTGGGGTTATTGGCCTTTGCAGTACAACGTTCGCAAAGAGTCTCTAACTGTAGTTCCCCAAGGTGAAATTGCCCTGATTATCGCAGCAGGTGGTAAGTCAATTCCACCGCAGCGCATCCTCGGCAAAATCACAGAATGTGACAATTTTCAAGATGCTCGCCAATTCCTCAAAGGCGGCGGCGAAAAAGGTAGACAACTCGGCATTTTGACTGGCGGTAGCTATCGAATTAATACAGCATTATTTACAGTAATTACAGCGGCAAATGCTGCCAAACACGGGATGACAGCCGAACAATTAAAGCTGTACAGAATTGCCCCTGATAAAGTGGGAATTGTCACAACTTTTGACGGCGTTCCGATTCAAGATGGCGAAATTGCTGGCCCAATTATTCCGAATCACGACAACTTCCAAAACGCGCAAAAATTTATCACCGCCGGCGGGCGGCGCGGTTTGCAGGAACAGGTTTTGCTTTCCGGTTCGTGGAACTTAAATCCTTGGTTTGTCGGGGTTGACCAAGTGGCGATGACCGAAATCCCGATCGGCTATGTCGGCGCGGTTATTTCCTATGTCGGCCAAACCTCGGAAGATGTGAGCGGCGCTGCTTTCACTCACGGAAATTTAGTAAATGTCGGCAATAAAGGGGTTTGGGTAACTCCCCTTTATCCGGGGAAACATCCGCTGAATACTCGCATTTTGAAAGTAGAGTTAGTGCCGACTACTAATATAGTATTGAACTGGTCAGGAAAAACAGAAAGGCACAGTTACGATTCTCAACTTTCGTCTTTAACCGTGCGTTCTCAAGACGGTTTTGCCTTTGATTTAGAAGTAGCTCAGATTATTCACGTTGGAGCCTTGGATGCTCCAAAAGTCATCTCTCGCGTCGGTTCGATGCAGAATTTAGTAGACCACGTTTTGCAGCCGACAATTGGGAATTATTTCCGCAATTCGGCTCAAGCTTATTCTGTATTAGATTTTCTCTCGGCAAGAAGCGGCAGACAAGCGGAAGCCGCCGAGTATATCAAAGCAGCTTTGCGTACCTACGACGTGCAAGCAATTGATACTTTGATCGGGGATATTTTGCCGCCTGCAGAGTTGATGCAAACTCAAACAGATCGCAAAATTGCTGAAGAACAGTGCAAGACCTATGAGGTGCAGCAATTAGCACAAACTCAGCGGCAACAATTGGTGCGGGAAACGGCGCTGGCTGAGATTCAACAAGAGATGGTGAAATCGGAACAAGGCGTGAAGATTTCTGAGTTGAAAGCGAATTCTCAGGTGAAACAAGCTCAAGGCGAAGCTGAGTCGATTCGGGTGAAAGGAAATGCTCAAGCTGAAGCTTATCGCGCCGGTGTTGTGGCTTTGGGAGGTTCCGGTTATACGGCTTTGCAGTTAATGCAAATTATAGGCGATCGCAATGTGCGAGTTGTGCCGGATGTTGCGGTAACAGGCAACGGTAGCGGTGGCGGTTTGGTTGATGGTTTGCTGGGAATGATGATGTGGAATCAAACGGGCAAAAATGGAGAAAATGGCGGGGAGTTACCTGTAGTTAATCTACAGAAATCGGAACCTGCCGCCAAGTTATCAGTAGCCCAGGCGAATTCTGTTAAGCCGCCGGCATCTCGCGCTAATCCCCCCGTTGCGAATGCTGAGGCTGATAGTGATTCGCGGTTTGATGAATTGCCGTTTGACGATCGATCTTTTAGTTAGGCTGTGCAGTTTGTAGTCACAAACCAGAATACTCACAACCCCGACTTCTTGGAGAAGTCGGGATTCTAATTATCTCGATCGATAATATCTTTACTCTTCACTCCAAGCACTGATAAACTCTATTTGATTTTGCATTTCTGCCGCTGATTTGGCAGAAATTAGACTCAAAAGGCGACGCATTTGTTCTCCCACTGAATAATTTTGCTGTCCTAAAATAATTCCTGCATGAGAATCTCCTCTTTCTAGCCAATTGGTATGGATTCTATAAAAATCCCTAATGTTGAAACTATAAATTACCCTTTGATTAGTAAAAGCCCAAATTAATTGCTCTTCATCGCTGCGAGATAACATCCCTGTTTCGGAAACTGTAATGACATCTACACCACGACTTTGTAAAGCTTGCAATAGTTTTTTACTTCGTGAATCTTCATCTAAGTAAAGACGAATTTGGCTCATGCTTTTTTCTGCATTTTTAGCCGATTTAATGCTGCCAAACGTTCATATTCTGCTTGTTCAGCCGCTAAATCTGCTTCTATTTCTGCTCGATTTGCGTGATAATAAGTCAGTGCAGCATAAACCTGTGCTAAGGTGAGATGATCCAGATCCGCTGCTATTTCCTCAGCACTATTACCTTGTTTGTATAAGACTACGATTCGCTGCACCGATGTGGCAGTACCTGCAATAATAGGGATGCCACCGCGAAGGTGCGGATCGCGGATAATGAAAGTGCCAATATCAGTTAAAGTTGGCATAGGTGAATATGGGGTTATAAATTAGAACTTAATTATAGCATAATTTTATTAAATTTTTGAGCTATAATCAAATCAACCTGTCCTAAGTGTTCCACAAGATAAGAAGCAAGAGGATTTGCTATGTTAACTACTGTTCGAGAAGTTTACGATCGCGTTCTGTCTACCCTTTCACCAAAGGATAGACTGCGCTTGGCAACTCTTATTCTCAACGATTTGGTGCAGCAAAATCTGTCGGTTGTCGATGAAAGCGAGACTTGGACTGAGGAAGATAAACTCGATGTGACGGCATTTTCTTTGCAGTACGCGGCAACCATTTTTTCTGAAAATGAGGAGATGTAATAGTGTCTTTTAATCCTGGTGATGTGGTGACAGTTGATTTTCCTGGTGTGACTGGCATTAAACGTCGTCCGGCTGTAATTCTATCATCAGTTACCTATAACACAACCCGCCGCGATGTAATAGCTGGACTCCTTACTACACAGACCACTGCTTTAGGTTTAACTGATTATATACTCCAAGATTGGGCCGCAGCAGGTTTACGAGTCGCTTCAGTTTTTCGCAGTTTTATTGTCACTCTCCCCCCATCTTCCAACTTAGTTCTAATTGGTCATCTGTCGGAACGTGACTGGAAGGAGGTTCGTGCTTGCTTGAAATTAGCTCTTGCGGATTTGGAATGATATAGTTGTTACTGTTGGACTAATAGTCTCGAATTTAGAGTTGATTAGGACTTACGCACTGACCAAAGAAACCGGGTTTTTACCGAATCTGCTGGCTACAACCAAATATTTCGTAAAAAACCCGGTTTCTGAGCTCCAAACAGTTTGTGTTAGCCAATTGCTATGACCCGAATTTCGCGAGTCTGTTGTTTGAAGAGTAAACCCCCGCGTAGCAGGTAATGAAATGACCAAAAGCCGATAACTTCCTAGAAAAAAGTTCGAGAAAAAAGACTTGACAAGGGGCTGAAATCGCTATAGATTACAGCTTACAGCTCTCGATGCGGGAGAAGAGAACCAAGCACCCAACAAATTAAAACCCCAACCCCACCAAACAACATCCCCCAATCATCCCCCAACCCTATCCCTGACCCACAACACGGGAGGTGGCCTTTAGGTGCTTGTTTATTATAGGTTAGATCACTTGTGTTCAACCAACTGCCTCCTTTTCGCCAACCCACACGATCGCCCAGTTTGCATTCAGTCTCATAACTAACAACACCGCCTATTTCCAACCAGATTTTTCTCTGGACGCTCAAGCCAAAGTGACCCTGACTGTATTTTACCCACAATTGGTCGATCATACGTAAATCATCACGAGGAAGAAAATTCTCGATCGATTCGATATTGAAATAACCTTCCTTCTCCCGTCTAGCAGCTTTCAGCATCACCTTTCTTGTTTCCTCATCCGCCTCTTTCCACTTCCCCGCCGCCAATAAATCCCGCAGATGACTATAGTCAACACCCTGCGGTGATTTAAGCGAGTCTGGTGGTTGAGGTGATGGTTGAGGTGATGTTTGAGGTAATAGATTACAACTCTCCATGCGAGCGAAGAAAAACCGCAACTCGCAACTCCACTCCCGGTCCTCTGCGAAAAATGCTACGCCCTCCACTTCATGCCACTCCCCCCCCACAATAACACCCTCCTCCTCCCAAAAGGAATATAACGAAGGGAGGTGGCCCTGTGGTGCTTGCTTATTAAAAGTCAGCTCACTATAGTAGTCCAACCAACGGTCTCCTTTTCGCCAACCGACGCGAGCGCCTAGCTTATGTTCAGTCTCTTTTAAATTAAATTTATTTCGCCAACCGACGCGAGTACCTAGATTATGTTCAGTCTCTAAATTAAATTTATTACGCATTTCTAACCAAATTTTTTTCTGGACGCTAAAGCCAAAGTGACCATTACTATATTTTACCCAAAGTTGGTCGATCGTCCGCAAATCATCGCAAGGAAAATTCTCGATCGATTCCTTACTAAAATAGCCTCCTTTCTCCCGTCTAGCAGCTTTCCGCATCACCCTAAGAGTTTCTTGATCCGCCTCTTTCCACTTTTCTCCTGCTAATAACTTCTGCAAATTAGAATAGTCAACACCCTGCGCTGATTTAAGTTGCACCGAAACACCGGCAACCGTTGGCGGAATCGGTTCTCGCAGATAACTCAACCAATCTTGCATCGACTGCGGCCGCTTTTCCGGTTCGGATGCCATCCCTTTTTCTATTGCTAAACTCACCCAATCCTTCACCCCAAAATCTTTAGCAGGTGGCAATGCTTCATTTCTATAATGCCGATTGAGGGAAGCTGTTGGCACTTTTCCCGTTACCGCATAATATAAAGATGCAGCTAAAGCATAAATATCAACTGTTGGTTTACCACTACCTTCCATATGCTGTTCCCAAGGAGCAAAAGCAGGGTTATGAGGATGTCTGCTACTAATAATAGTCGGCATTAATTCACTTGCAAGACCAAAATCAATTAATACTGCTTGCCCGTTCGGACGCAACATAATATTACCCGGATGAGCATCTCGATGGACAATTCCGGCTTGGTGAACATCACTTAATGCTTCTCCAATTTGGCGGATAATTGCCACTGCTTCTGTATCCGGGAGTGGCCCCCGTTGCTGTACGGCATTAAATAAACTTTGCCCGACGATTAAATCCATTACCAAACAGTGAAGGCCTTTTTCCTCAAACAAATCGCTAATGCGGACAATTCCAGGATGCGCGTTTTGGCAAAATTTTGCTAAGATTTGCCCTTCGCGGATAAATCTGCGGACAAAGTTGGGATATTCCGGGTCATTTTGCAAACTCAGATTCGGCGTTTTGAGGACAACTTGATGCTTAAGTTGCAAGTGTGTGGCCTTGTAAGTGATGCCAAATCCCCCCATTCCGAGGATGTCGTCGATGCGGTAGGGGCGAGTTTTGAGGGTTGTTTGTCCGGGCGTCCACAGCATGGCAGGTTGGTTAAATTCTCTCTAATTGCTAATTATGATAAACTGTCTCGCCTTTAAAAAGCAATGAAAAGGAAGCATTCTCAGGATTTACGCACTCCGATTAAAGAAATCGGGTTTTTAGAGAATCTCTCGGTGACAATGCGTGTTATCTATCGTAAAAACCCGGTTTCTGGACTAAAGTCCTTACTACAAACAAAAATATGTTTTTCAATTCAAGCAGTTGTTTTAACTGGAGGCAGCGGAAAGAAAACAGCCGGCGAGACGCAGAAAAACTCTGCAAGTTTTTGTATGTGTTCGGTTGTAAGTTGGCGCTTTTTACGGAGGATATCTGAGACAATAGACTCTGTTTTAAAAATAGGAACTAGGTCTTTTTGTCTGAGATCAAATTCTTCGATTAAAGCCTTTAACAGTTCTACTCCGTAAATATCAGGTATGGGTTCTAAAGTTTGCTCGTACTCATAAACAAGGGTTCCCAGTACGTTGAGGTAGTCGCGTTCGTCGGGAGTCAGTTCGCCTTTATCCAACAAAGAGTCGATCGCTTCTTGAGTTGCCATTAACTCCTCCTCAGCACTTATGGGTCGCGGCGGAAATGTTTTGAGTAGTTCGATATAAGCGCTAGATTTTTTCATTTGACTATGCACTATTAAGAAAGTAATATTTTATCATTATAGTTGAAAGATGGCATTTTTAAAACCGCAGATTAACGCCGATTTACGCGGATAGAATTTAGTTATTTATCCCTCATAACTCTTGAGGCAATTGATCGCGGTTGAAAACTTTGTACCGATCGCAGTACAATCGATCGATATTGCATCTGAGGAATCTCCCCATGTCAGAACAGTTTTCCACTGAGATTAGCGATCGCATCTGCACTCACATGAACGAAGACCACGCTAGTGCTGTAGTGCTATATGCTCAAGCATTTGGCGGCAAACCGGAGGCGACAGAAGCTCAAATGCTCGCTATTGATGCCAACGGCATGGATTTAACCGCTAAAGTCAACGACGAAACAGTGCCCGTCAGAGTAAATTTCGATCGCACTTTAACCGATGCCGAAGATGCTCACCATACTCTGATTGAAATGGTGAAACAAGCTCGAAAAGCTGCTAAGTAGCCAACTGCTCACGATTCTGTTATAATTTTAACGTTCGCAGTACGGACTTTAGTCCGGCTAAATAGTTGTTAAGGACTAAAGTCCTTACTACTAACCTTTAGTTCGGTTAAATCATTTTTAAGGACTAAAGTCCTAACTGCAAACAAAATATTTAATAAGGTTGAATATATATTTAAGATATCCAATAAAATGACAGAAAATTACCCAAACCCCAAAGAATTAGATGTCGTCAAGGGCAGTAAAAATAACCATTTCGAGGCACTGGTAAAACGACTAGATTTGATGATTCGCGCCCGCTATTCGCTGCTGTACATTGTCGGCGCGGAGGAAGAACCAGTCGAAGCCGTAATTGCCCAAGTAGCGCTGCAAGTAACTCCCGCGCGCCGGGTGTTGTTCTGGGATCTTGTGCGGGGCTGGGAGGATAACGGTTCTGGGAAAGGTTCGGTAATGGCGGCGCTCGATCGCGTCAGCAAAACTGCTGTTGAAGAATATACCATATTTGTACTGCGGGATTTGCACCCTATTTTGAAATATCCCTACACCGAAAAAAATGCGGCGGTAGTGCGGGAATTGCGGAATTTAACGCGGGAATTGAAGCGTAGCAAAAAAACTATAGTTCTTACTTCTCACACCCTGGAATTGCCGGAGGAATTGAAAGAAGAAGTCACAGTAATTGATTTTCCTTTGCCCAACGTCCAAGAAATCGACAGTTTAATTTCCCACGTTGTAGAAAAACCGCAACAGTTGCAAGTTAGCGGTTTAGCAAGGGAACAATTGGTTAAAGCTTGTCAGGGTTTGAGTCGCGCTAGAATCGGGCGGGTTTTGGCTAAAGCTTTGGCCGCCAAACAGCAAATTAACGAGTCAGATATTGACGGAGTTTTGGAGGAAAAACAACAAGCAATTCGCCAAACGGGAATTTTGGAGTTTTTCAACTCCAGAGAATCCCTAAAAAGTGTGGGCGGGTTGGAGAATTTGAAACAGTGGGTAAAGATGCGGCAAGATGCTTTTACTGATGAAGCGCGTCGCTACGGTATACCGAATCCGAAAGGAGTTTTGTTAGTAGGAATTCAAGGAACGGGCAAATCTTTATCGGCGAAAACAATAGCCTCAGAATGGCGTTTGCCACTGTTGCGATTGGATACTGGAAGATTGTTTGGCGGCGTGGTCGGGGAAAGCGAAAGTCGCGTCAGGCAAATGATACAATTAGCAGAGGCGATCGCACCTTGCGTTTTGTGGATCGATGAAATAGATAAAGCCTTCGGCAACATTATCAGCGGCAGCGACGGCGATTCGGGAACTTCGCGCCGGGTATTCGGCAGTTTGATTACTTGGATGCAGGAAAAAACCAGTCCGGTGTTTATCGTCGCAACTGCAAATAACGTGCGGATTTTGCCGGCAGAGTTGCTGAGAAAGGGCAGGTTTGATGAAATTTTCTTTTTGAATTTGCCCTCAGAATCGGAACGGCAAGATATCTTTAAAGTGCATTTGCAGCGTTTGCGGCCAACTAGATTGCGCGAGTTTGATTTGGGAGTTTTGGCGAAACGCGCTGAGAATTTTAGCGGTGCAGAAATTGAACAAGTCGTAATAGATGGATTGTATCGAGCCTTTGGCACTTTTGTCAACGGACAGCGCCGGGATTTGATGACCGAGGATATTTTAAGGTCGATCGAGGATACAGTACCTTTAGCTGCGATCGCGCGATCGCAAATCGAAGATTTGAAGCGCTGGGCGGCGGAAGCGGGCGCGAGAACAGCTTCTAACGATACTCACTTAATTGATGAATTGAAACGCTACAGCCAGCGGCGAAGGGATGCGATCGACAATTAACTTAATTTCTAGGGTGCCTCAGTTCATATCTAATTTATTCTCGGAAAATTTATAGCCACCGCCTTGGCGGTTACGACGATAGCGATTGCTGAAACCCTTGCTCTGATTACCTCTGCCTCCTGCTTCCTGCCTCAAGCCTTCTGCCTTCTGCCTCCTGCTATACATCTGACGCACCTTTCTAATCCCATGGTGCGTCAGTTGATGGCTGATTAATTCTCCCAAATATCTCCCGTTATGACGCACCCTACTACTATAGCTATTACACCTGTGGCAAGATATCAATTTTAAGCATATTTAGCTATAATGACTGACCATAACAATAGTTTTAGTGCTAATAATTATGCCAGAATCTTTTTTGCTCGGTCGGCTGCTGCTGCAATTCACCAGCGAAGCCGCGGATATCATTACAGACTTATCCGCTGTTGCTTTAACTCCAGACGGCCATTTGTGGCTGGGTTCCGATGAAACGACTTCGATCGAGCGTTTGTCGCCTGTCGCCCCTCATATTTTTGGAGAACATCAAAAATTTGCGATCGCAGATTTTATAGATTTATCTGGAGAATCTGAAATCGATATTGAAGGAATTGATTTCAGCAACGATTATCTTTGGCTAGTCGGTTCTCACAGCACCAAACGCAAGAAAGCTAAAGGCAAAGACCCCGGTAAAGACATTGAAAGATTAGCAGAAATCGTCACAGAAGTCAACCGCTATTTACTGGCGCGCATTCCTATGAAAGACGGGATTTTGTGCGAGTCAATTCCCGATTCAGACAATCCCGAAATTCAGCAGACAGTGGGATGCCTGCAGCGGACAGAAACAGGCAATTTGCTGACAGACGCGCTCAAAGATGACACCCACCTCGGTCTATATTTATCTGTGCCGATTCCGAGTAAAGAAAATGGCTTTGATATTGAAGGGTTGGCGGTGCGCGGAAATCGGATTTTTCTTGGTTTGCGGGGGCCGGTGCTGCGGGGTTGGGCGATAATTTTAGAGATAGAAGTTGAAGAGGCAGAACCGGGAGTTTTAAGGCTTAAGGCTATTGGGGAAGGAGAGAAATTGTACAAGAAACATTTTGTTGATTTGAACGGTTTGGGGGTGCGAGAATTGTGCTGGAATGGAGAAGATTTGATGGTTTTAGCCGGGCCGACGATGACTTTATCTGGGGCGATGAGGGTTTTTCGGTTAAAGGGAATTTTAGGGCGATCGGGCGACAGTATTACGGGGCAAGATGGGGGAGATTTGGAGGTATTGTTTGACTTGCCTTTTAAGGTGGGTACGGACAATGCTGAGGGATTGAGCCTGTTTCCCTATTTGGGAGGGCAGAATTCGCTGTTAGTGGTTTACGATTCGCCGGATGCGGGAAGAATGGTGGAGGAAAATGCTATTTTTGCTGATGTTTTTAAATTAGGTTCGTATAGCGATTCTCAAGGAATTGTGTAAGTGTTGTAGGGCCAAAACTCGCGCCCGGTTGCCCCGATCCTTGGGGGTAGGCATTCTTGGCACTACCCCTACATATTTGTACAACTGATTTAAGATTGCTGTAGTAAAGTTTCACACTCCTAAATTCCCGGTTTTGGCGGTCGAAAAAATATGATTAGCTATTAACAGAAATCGAACTGAGTCAGAAACCAATTTTTGTGTAGCTGCATACTTCTCAAACCAATGATTTTGGGTGATGCCGGGTTTTTCTGGGTAAGTCCTATTTAACAAAAAAAAAGATGCGATCGAATTTAGGACAACTCCAGTCCCCAGAAAAATCCCTCAATCCCTCGCACCCGTGGCTTTTGTGTCAAAAAAATTGGCCGCCAAATCATAGTCTGCACTCCGCCTGCTAAGGGCTGTTGCCTCCTTATGGTAGATAACACTGACGTGGTAAACCTGTTATATTGGCAGTATGTAGGCAAGTTTCCTGACTACAGGTACTTGCACGTAAAGGAGTCAGAGTGTCTGCTTCGAGACTATACTTCGGCGAATAACTACCAAACCACACCTTAATGCAAGTTATGAACAGCCAAAAAGTCAGCGTCATCATTCCTGCATTCAATGCTGCCGACACTCTGGCCGAGACAATTGCCTCCGTACTCAATGGTACCCACAAGAATCTAGAAATTTTAATTGTTGATGACTGCTCTACTGACGCTACTGACAAAGTTGCTGCTAAGCTGGTAGAGCAAGATTCGAGAATTCAATACTTCAGAAATCCCGAAAATTACGGGGTTTCTAAGTCGAGAAATTTAATGATGTATCGCGCCACAGGCGAGTATGTAGCGTTTATCGACAGCGACGATACTTGGGAACCCAATAAGTTAGAAGTTTGTTTGAATATGCTCGCAGACAATCCCGAAGTCAAAGCTGTCGCTCACGCTTTGCGGTATTTAGACAAGCGTGGCAACAAGTTGAGTTATATTCCCACCTATCCTACAACTAAAGCAGAAATGCAGGCGATTAAGGAGACAGGCGAAAGTCCTTGGGTTTTCCCGTCTTCTGTTGTAGTCGATCGCTCTATTCTACTCCAAGAAGGCGGGTTTCCAGAAGATTGGGAGGTAGGAGAAGATACAGAATTATTTACTAAAGTTGCTCAAAAGTATGGCTTGCTAGCGGCGACAGAACCTTTGGGAAATTATCGAATTAGAGGGAACTCTCTCACAGATAAGCACTGGCTCAAAAAGCGCATAGCTTCTGATTGTGTCAAGGAAAACCAACTGCGGCGCTTGCGGGGAGAAAAAGAGTTATCACTCCACGAGTACGAAGAGTTATGTTTTAAGAATTTGCCGCTTTTGCAAAGGCTGAACAAATTTCGAGAAGTTTTGGCACTGCACTACATGAGAAAGCTGGGACAAAGTTGGTTAAATCGGGAGGTGTTGCCGACTATTGTTTACGGCATCGCTACCACAGTGCTCAATCCTCAAGCTACTGTCAACAAGTGGAAATGGATGAAGACTCACGAAAAGTTGAGTCATCAAACGGCAGAAGGTATTGGTCATTCGCCAGAATTAAACCCCCAGCGATCGTCTGAAATCGGGGGGCTGTCCTAAAGGATGTTATAGTTGTATAGCCGAATCGAAGCCGATCGCCCAGGGGCTGATTAATACGCGATATTGGGGTTTTGAGGGGTATTTGACTGTTAATATCCTGTCGGGTGAATTACCCGCGATACCAGCTACAGCGGCTTGCAGCCGTGCGATAGGACACGATATACAAATCTTTGAAAGCCGCGGATGTCAGCCTTGATTTATTCGGTTACTAGCTTCAACCCTATACAGCTTGCAAATAGCAGCGATCGCCAGCCGTGCTATTTACCCCCACAACAGTTAGAATAAATAATGTATAAGTAAAAAAGAAAGTTTTTGGAATTTAAAAATGGGTAGCAAACCCCTTTTTGATGCAGAAAATAAAAGCAAAAATTTATCCAACATTCTGCCTTTTACCTTCAGAGAACGATCGCCTTTTTATTTATTATTAGATTGAATTTATGGACTGGCAAGAAATTTCAGGCAATTGGGTATTAATTCCTTCAAGACCGATCGCGATCGTGCATTTTCTCGGCGGTGCATTTGTGGCGACAGCACCGCAAGTGACCTATCGCTGGCTGTTAGAGGCTTTGGGAAACCAAGGATATCTTGTAGTCGCAACGCCGTTTGTCAATACTTTGGATCATATTGCGATCGCCCGCGATGTCCTCAACAAATTTGAAAATGCCCTCGATCGGCTGCGCGCCACTAAATTGCTCAAATCTTCGTATCTCCCCATCTACGGCATGGGACACAGCATGGGATGCAAACTGCACTTGCTGATCGGTTCTGTGTTTGACATAGAAAGGGCAGGCAATATTCTGATTTCTTTCAACAATTATGCGGCATCCGAAGCAATCCCGATCGTCGAGCAAATTTCCCCCGTCTTTAACGTCGAGTTTACCCCTTCCCCGCAAGAGACTAATCGCCTCGTCCAAAATAGCTATCAAATCCGGCGCAATCTTTTAGTCAAATTTAACGGTGACAACATCGACCAAACCCTGCTGTTGACCAAACTGCTAAAAGCACGATTTCCCGACATGATTACCGTTCAGACTCTAGCGGGCAACCATCAAACGCCCTTGGGGCAAGATGTTAGCTGGCCTGTGGGTCAAATTTTTACGCCGTTCGACGCGATCGGGCAGTGGGTAAAACAAGAAGTGTATCGAGAATTAAATCAATTAAAACGGACAATTCTGCTGTGGCTGAATCCTGCGTCCCGCGTTTAAAAGCTTCTAAAGGCTATTAACCCGAAAGTTCCTTCGGCAGTTGCCAACCACATATCAGCTTCATCGTTCGGCATTAAGACAGGGCGAATAATTTTTGACGATCGACAAACAGTTCCGTCCATCAGCCGTTCTCTCGTAACTAATAGTGTCTGCGATGTCTTTAATCAATTTTAGACCCCGCCCGCCCGGAGAGTGAATATCGACTTTTTCCGAAATATCTTTGATTTTTTTCTCTAAATCAAACGGATCGCCCGAGTCCCAAATTTTAATCTCTAAAGATTCAGCGAACACAGCCACCTGAATGTCAACAGGCAAATCCGTTGGTTTGCCCTTGTGGGCGTGACGCACCGCATTCGTAAAGCCCTCAGCCAAAGCCAACTGACACCGTATCCACACACTTGTAGGGATTCGCGAGTCGTACAATTGTGCAAACCACGACAAAACCCAGCTTAATCCATTCAGACCTGTATTGACTTGAAGATCCGCTTTTTTTAGCATCGGCAACTTTTCGGAACCCTTTAATTCAATCACGCTCACCACACAAGTTCTTCATCGGCCGGTGGGCAAAATACAACGAGACAAAATACAACCAGATAAAATACCACGAGACAAAGTATAACGGCGGCCAAATTGAATGGTTGTTTGAGGATACTAGCTTTGGTGGGCCGTCGATCGATGTTTAATCCACTAATCGGTTAGCCATTATACCATAAATAGCACTTCCATGTCAACCATCGCCTGTGGCAAATAAAAGTCTATAAAAATTTATATTCTGAGTATAAACTGAGTGAAGTTCGATCGCGCCAAATTTCTATCAAATTTTAACGTAAATTGAACTCAACGACCCGCCCTCAAAAGCAATTACCTCGAAAGCGATGTCAATCAACTATACTCAATCTCAGACAAGGGCGCTGACAGGATATATTTTAAATGACCCCCAGACCTTGAAAAACTTGTAGTACCTAAGTGCCCATGTTTCAAATTCTGGTTATTGACGATGATACGGCTGTTCAAGAACTGCTGAGAAGAACCCTGAAAAAACAGGGTTACGAAGTAACAGTAGCAAGCAATGGCGAAGACGGTGTAGCCCAGGCGCAAAAATTGCGTCCGGCCCTGATAATTTGCGATTGGATCATGCCGCGCTTGACCGGCATCGATGTCTGCCGTCGAGTCAAGGCAGATCCGGATCTGTCAACTACACAATTCTTTTTGTTGACTTCTTTGGGTTCGATCGCCGATCGAGTCAAAGGCCTCGACGCCGGTGCCGACGATTTTATCTCAAAGCCGATCGAACTCAACGAGTTACAGGCAAGAGTACGCGCGGGATTGAGGCTGCACCAACTCAGCCGAGATTTGAAAATAGCCAAGCAAAGTCTGGAAGCAGAGTTAGCCGAGGCCGCCGAGTACGTGCAATCGCTGTTGCCAGATCCGATGACGGAACCTTTCAGCATCGAAGCAAAATTCATTCCCTCCCGGCAGTTGGGGGGAGATTGCTTCGACTACAACTGGCTAGATGCCGATTATTTGGCGATTTACTTGCTAGACGTAGCCGGTCACGGTTTGCGGGCGGCGCTGCCTTCGGTGGCCGTGCTGAATTTGCTGCGATCGCGCACGCTCCCCAACATAGACTACTACAAACCCAGCGACGTGTTGCGCGCCCTGAACACCACCTTCCAGATGAGCTACCAAAATGACAAGTATTTCACCATCTGGTACGGCGTTTACAACCGCATTTCTCGCCAGCTAGTTTATGCCAGCGCCGGCCATCCACCGGCAGTGTTAATTTCCCAGTCCCCTGCGAGCACCGCTAAAATCCAGCGATTAAAAACCCCCGGAATGCCCGTCGGGATGTTCCCTGACGCCCCCTATGTCGATAATTGCTGCGATGTCGAGGATTTGAGCACTCTCTACATCTTTAGCGACGGGGTATACGAGATCCACCAACCTGACGGCAATATCTGGGGGCTTGACCCTTTCGTAGACCTGTTAGCAGCTTACAACGGTGCAAGTGCCGACCAGTTAGAGCTGGTTTTGAACTACATTCAAAAGTTGAACGCTAAAGCAGTTTTTGATGATGATTGGTCTTTACTCAAGGTAAACTTTGGCTAGCTGACTTCTTGCAGTGCATCTGCGACCAAATAGCAAGAAGACAGCAGCCCAAAGATTTAGTTAGTTGAGAGAATTTTGCTATTAAAAGCATCGCGGGTCTGAAATATCTCGAAAACTCGATCCATGCTGGTGAGTTCAAATAAAATGCGGATTTGCTCGTTGATAGAACAGACAACTAATTGACTCCCAGCGGCCCGGACTGTTTTGAGCGCCAATACTAAAGCGCCCAAACCAGAACTATCCATAAATGTCACATCAGTGAAGTCTATCAATACCACATCGGCTCCCGCTTCCACTAGGTCGCTAATCTCTTGGCGGAATTGACTTGCCTTGGTGCCGTCTAAAATGCCAGAGGGCTGAATAATTTTAACTACAGGACTCATATTTTGCGGTGGGAATATCAGAATTACTAGCCAGACTACGCTAGTATAGCTGCGAGATGGACTCCGATCCAAATAAGAGAGGGGGAAAGCGCCAGAGCCTGAGAGCGGGAGAATAGTTTTGAGGGCAATAGATGGTGCTCGTCGCGGATCGTAAGGTCGATCGCAGTCGCAGCGCTTCGCCGGGAGTGAATTTTGAGAGGGGGACAATCTTTGTTCTGCCGAAGGCCCTTCTGGTATGAATCAAACTGGGCTAACTTTGGCGCGGTAGAGCAGTTTTTCACCTTGTCTGTAGCCTGTGTAGCGGACTGTGACGGGTTCTCCGGGTTCGGCTGTTCCTTCCATTAGCTGGTGCTGTTGGGGGTTGTAGGGAATCTCGGCTCCGACTGGGGCGATCGACTCCACTCCCCAATGCTCTAATAACTGCTCGACTGGCCGCAGCAAGGGCAGTAGTTTCTGAGCCCGCAAGTTGTGATTTTCCTGAGCTTTGCTCGCAGCAGTCGGCCACTGCAACATCCAAGATTCTAAAATTTGCAGGCTAGATAGCTGGAATTCCTGCATCAAAGATTCTCGCTGCTGTTCGATCGAAGCTTGCAGGCGCTGATATTCTTGTTCTAGGGCTGTCGGTGGTGCCTGTTCTAACTCTACATAGTTTGGCGTCAAGGTTGCGAGCAGTTCGGTTAAGGAAATTTGCAAAGCTTGACTAATTTTGAGCAGGATGTCGGCTCTGGTTTGCAGGGCTAAACCGCGACGCAGGCGACTTAGCTGGATCTCGGAAACTCCTGCTTTTTTGCTGAGTTCTCGATCGCTCGAAAGCCCCGCCTGTTCCATCAGGCGTTGCAGTTGAAGAGCATAATCTGGAATATTGGCAGTCACGAAAAACTCATCCAAATTAACTATTAGCCGGGAAGTCCCTCGGTATATTTAGAGGGGATTAATCTGAGCACTCGGCCCCGTACCCCGTTGGGAATTACTCCTTGGGATGAAAGGCTCGTCGGGTTTCGGTACCGAAACCGACAATTATTCTTTTATACCCCAAGATGCTCTGGAAATACTCTGATACTATATTAGCAAGTGGAGGTGGAACTACCTCACTATAAAAAGCCTTTGAAAAAAAGGAACAAGAAGCCTGCGGTCTAACTGTACTCAGTTGACCGTCAGGTTTGTTCACTAAATGGACATATTCTCGATCCTAAGCTGTCAGGAGCCTTAAGGAAATACATCTGTGGGGCGGGCCCAACAGCCCGCCCCACAAGAGTTTGGCGATTTATGAAGATGCAAGTTCAATTATTGAAAGTGTGCTATTTGACGGCAACTTTTGCAGCGGCAGCTGTTGCAGTTGTCGCAGAACCTTGCAAATGCGCTTCTAGGAACCACAAACGCTTGTCAATTGTCCGCGAAATTTCGGTGTACAAATCCGCTGTATCGGCATCGCCGAGTTCGTCTGCTTTGTCGATGGCGACTCGCAGGTGTTGGGCGTAGGGTGCGTAGCGATCGGCTAAAGCCGTCACATATTCTTTCCCGTCTAAAATGTCGAAAGGAAATTCTGGCAAAATCGAATCAGCAGCGGCTGTGCGGGCTGTTCCTACAGCCAAACCGCCCAAAGCTGTGACTCGTTCTGCAACCGTATCAACGTATTCTTCGAGTTCTGTTGCCATTTCGTCAAATAGCAAGTGCAACTGATAGAAGTCCATGCCTTTGACGTTCCAGTGAGCTTGCTTGACTTGAGTTTTTAAGTCCAGAGTCGTTGCTAGCGTTGCGTTGAGCAGCCCGACTACTTGAGAGCGGGTGGCGGCTGACATATCGATGCGGGTGGGGTAAAGATGTTGTTTGTGGTTGTTGGTAGTCATAGGTTTTTAGCTTGTTATTAGTGATTGTCGATCGAATATATTAGAAAGCTTTGGGCGATCGAATATTTGCCTGTCATGAATTTCTGTTGAGAGGCTCAGGCTAAGTGCATCTGCAACACGGTACGGGGAGCTCGGCGTACATTACAGCGGATAGTTTCTAAACCGAGACGCTGGCAAGCTTCGTACCGATGGCAACCGGAAAATCCGTAATACTGACCATCTACTTCTAGCACGTCGATGGGTTCGTTTAAACCTACCTCGCGGATGGATTCCATAAGGGCGGCGACTTTGGTTTGGTCGTTGACTCGCGGCAGGGGGCGGCGAATCTGGTTGAGGGGAATTTCTTCTATCCTCATGGCGGCTCTCTTTTTTGCTTATGGTTAAATCATACTCGTTATGACTTCGTTTTGTCAATAAACATAAAGACTTACGCAAAAACATGGTTTCAGCTCCGAATATGGGGGTTAGAAAATCCCAACTACTGCTATCTGGCCCGGAACTCCCAGACAAATAGCTATGAATGGGCAACACTGAGCACAGGCAGGATTTTTCATGCCTTTCGATAGATCGATCGACCTCAACGTTCTAGGTACAGTGGGAGAAAAGATAAATTGTGGCTTGAAATTATGGCATCCTCCCAACCCCTCAAAGGCATTGAATTGATCGACTGCGCCAAAGCTAACGCCCAACAAGGAATCGCCACAGCCGCGAAGCTCTGCGGCTACGGAAGCGACCTCAACACCTTCGAGCGGGAACTGAAACAGGCTTGCCAAGACATCGGCGTCGAAGTCAAGGAGTTAAACGACTTGATTACGACTCAGCAGATGATGAAACAAGGAATGGGTATTGAAGTCGCTCCAGATACTCCCTCAGAACTCTAGGCTCAATCTCCACCGCAGCAGTTTGAGAGCTAAGATTGCCCTCACACCCGTATTTTGAGTCTGCTAGCTGAGGCAGGCTAGAATGTTTTGCATGGGAGCTTCCGACTTTTGGCAGGAGTCGTGTTTTCTCCCGCGAAGAGGGTGCTTTCTGGAGGGTGCACAGATTGTTAGGAGGACTGTCGTGTCAGATCAGCAAGACCGAATAATGCGTTTGTTTATAGAGGAGGCTAAGGAGCACCTCGATACTCTAGAAAATGGTTTAGTGGATTTGAAGTCCACGATGAAAGACCCCGAAAGCGTCCAAGAGATGTTTCGAGCTGCCCATTCGGTAAAAGGAGGGGCGGCTATGCTTGGCTTAGATAGTATTAAAACAACCGCTCACCGCTTGGAAGATTGTTTTAAGGTGCTCAAGGACGGGCCAGTTAAGCAGGTTGACCAAACGGCAGAATCCCTATTTTTAAAGGGAGTTGATACGCTTAAGGACTTGCTGGGGCGACTGGAGGGGCCTTTCGGCTTGAGGAATGAGGAGGGAGAAAAACTCGTGCAGCAGGTGATGCCTGTTTTTGCTCAACTCGAAACTCACCTCGATAAATTGGCGTCGGGTAAAGTGCAGGTGGTTGCTGCTGGGTCTGGTACGCCCGCCGCTCCAACAGCGGGCGCTGTGCCGCCAAATTTTGCTGTTGAAGTGATGACTTTACTCAAAGAAATGTTGCAGGTGTTCAAGCAGAAAGAATCGGCTGCTAGTCGCTCTGAGTTGACGGCTGTGTGCGTTCGCCTCTATAAGTTGGGAGGTAAAATAGAGACTTGGCAAAATTTAGTAAAAACAGCTAGAGCAGCGATCGTTAATCCCAAAAACTCTTATAAAGTCTTAGCTCCGTTGATTATCAAAGAACTCAAGGAAGCTGGCGATTTAGTACAAGTGGGGAAAGTTAAGACGATCGTTCCGAGTAAAAATTTGCTACTTTTGGCAGCAAGCCCAAAACCAGCCCCAGCAGCCCCAGCAGCCCCAGCAGCCCCAGCAGCCCCAGCCTCCGCGTCGAAGCAAGTCGCACTTCCCGCCGAACCGAAGGCGGTAGTCAAGCTTTTGCTCAAAACTTTCAACAAAAAGCAACTTTCGGAAATCGCCAAGTTACTGGTTAACGCCATCAAATCCTCGAACTAGGATGTGTGGCAGTAGAAGATAGAGTTGAGCAGCAACTCGAAAAAATTCACTCATTCGAGATTTTTGCCCTCTACCTTCTACTGTTGGGCAACCCTGCGTTAGAATTAGTGAATATATCGGCGTGCAATATTGTACCAGAATTAAAAATCGAGCAGGCTTTATAAGGCGGTAGCTGTGAAACCAATTAGTTCATTAGAAGATGCTTTAAACCGCTGTCAGGCGATGGGAATGCGCTTGAGCCGCCAGCGTCGATTTATTCTAGAACTTTTGTGGGAGGCAAAAGAACACCTCTCTGCTCGCGAAATCTACGATCGCCTCAACAAACAAGCTCATTCGATCGGGCATACTTCTGTTTATCAAAATCTAGAAGCTTTGTCGAAAGCAGGGATTATTGAGTGCATAGAACGCTCGGAGGGACGCTTGTACGGCAATGTCAGCGATTCTCACTCTCATGTCAATTGTCTTGATACGGCTCAGATTCTCGACGTTCATGTGGAATTGCCGATCGACTTGATCGAGCAAATTCAAGAGCAAACGGGTGTCAAAATAGTAGACTACCGGATAGATTTCTACGGATACCGATCGGCCGAGTCCGCCACCCAAGCATCGAGTGTCAGCGATACGTCAAAGGCTTCGTAACGGATAAAGCAGCGGCTGTTGGAAGCAAAACCGATATTTGTACTGAGCCGATCGGTGGTATAAAATGATTTAAGTATTTAGCTGGGTTCGATCGGGCTTTTTGCCGTCGCCAGCCGGAATTCGGCACAGTAGAAAAAAAATGAAAACAGAAAAATGAAACTCGATCGGCAAGTTTGGCGATCGGGAATAAAATTTACGACTAAGGATCGCGAATTAAATAACTTACAATTTTAATTGTTATTGTGGGATGGGCGTCCCGCCCGTCCAAAAAGGACGGGC
>NZ_JAUBOQ010000029.1:36331-101502 GCF_036700325.1 Microcoleus sp. Z1_B2 | reverse complement strand
CGTCCCGCCCGTCCTTTCTGGGCGGGCGGGACGCCCATCCCACAAGAAAAAAGGGAAATTATTTAATTGACGATCCTAAAATCCCAAATCTAAAATCTAAAATTCTGTTAAAGCCATCCCCGCAGACGATAAACGATTAAGCCGATGTATTCTTTCAAAGCTTTAGTTGACTGGTTTAACTGATAGGTGTCCGGCAATAAATCCAAGGCGACTGATTGCCAATTGCTTTGGGATGCTGCGATATCCTGCTGCGTTATCTGAAAGTCTGTTGGTGCGGCAATTGCTTTTATTCCCTGACGCTGGAAAATTAAGAGCGATCGAGTCATGTGCATCGCCGATGTCACTAGCAAAACCGGCCCTTTTATGCCTTTAGCATCTAAAAGTTTCCGCACGTTGACGGCATTTTGATAAGTGTTGTGTGAATCGGGGTCTTGCAGAATTGCTGATGCCGGTACACCCATTGTTTGGGCAATTTCTGCCATGTCTGCCGATTCAGGAGGCCCGCCACCTTTCCAATCTACTCTACCGCCACTAAGAATGAGCAGAGAAGCTTTGCCTTGCTTGTAAAGTCGGGAACCATAGATTATTCGATCGCCCGCTTCCGCTAATTCTACCCAAGGACGGGGAGGTAAAGCTGCTTTGACACCACCGCCCAAGACGATAATCGCTTCAGCTTGAGGGAGTTCGGCGGTTTGTAAGTTTTGCCATTCGAGCGATCGAACTAACGATTTTGAAACCCAACCGCTACTTCCGAGAAGTAAAATAATTAGAGCCGCAGCAATTGGCGCCGCCGCCCATTTCGGACGCTTCCAAAGTGTGATTAAAGCCGCCATCATTAACAGGCAACTCAACCCCAAAGGATAAATAAACAGCGGCAAGAGTTTCGACAGAAATACAAACATTCAATGAGAAATTGGCATTGGGAATTGGGCATTGGGCATTGGGCATTAGTGACTGTTAACTGTTAACTAATGACTAATGACTAAAGCTAGCGCCGATCCTCTGGTCCAGATAACCAGCCAAAAAATGTAGCAGCATCACCCCTAGAGGTTTTGCTATATTTATGGGCGTCCGTTTGCACTACTTCTTTATTGAGGATAGCATCCGAGGTTTTGTCCTTGGAATTTATATTCGGGTTGAGTAGTAATTCGTTGTGCCACCAAGCGACAATTAAACCTGCTGCCACGCCACCGATGACACCCAAGCCGAGACTCAGGACTAGCGTACATCCTACTAAGCGAAACCCAACGGTAAACAACACAAACCATATCAGCGCGGGGCTAAAGCCCTTGGAGTCTCCGGTAAATTTTGGCATAAGCTGCAACTTTTTTTTGTAATAAAACAGAAAGATATTTACAATATTAGCAGACAAGTAAGATTGCCAAGGGCGATCGAACTGCAACTACTCCCCACAAATCAAGTTTAATTGTACCTCTAAGTCTTGTAGGGTATCTATAATGTTTACAGAAATTTGCTCTAATTCTGTAAAAGGTTCAAAAGCTGCTTGCTGCGAGTTCAATAATTCTGCCGTCGCGTCGGCAATATCGCCCCGGCGCTGTTGCAGTCGTTCTCGCAATACTTCAAGTGGTGCGGTACAGTAAATGATTTGCAAGGGTAAGCCGTGGGATTGAGCCTGATTCATCGCATCGGTTCTCCAGTTTGGGCGATCGAACTTTGCATCTAAAATCACATCCCAACCTCGGTCAGCCAAAATTATCCCCAACTTTAACAATCTACCATAAGTCTGTGCCGTCATTTCATCCGAGTACAAATCTGGCCCCCCGCGTTCATTTAAAGAAATTCCGCCTAAATGTTTGCGAACAGCATCGGATCGAATGTGAATTGCCCCAGTGCGGCGAGCCAAATATCGAGCCGCTGTACTCTTGCCAGAACCCGATAAACCCGACATCAAAGTTAACTTTCCCCGGCGCGGTTTTGTGTATTGCCAAGCCAGTTTATAGTAATGAGCTGCTGTCTGTGAAATCTCGGCTTTTTGGGCAGTTGAAATAGCAGAATCGTCCAACATTAACGAAGTTACTTTTGCTCTAACATAAGCTTGACGGCTCAAATACAGAGGTAACAGTTGCAGTCCTTCCCAATCCCCTGTTTGTTCGATGTAAGTATTCAGAAAAGCATTACCCAAGTCTCTGCGACCCCGCGATTCCAAATCCATTACTGTAAAAGCCACATCGTACATCACATCAACAAAGCGAAAAGGCTCGTTAAATTCAATGCAGTCGAATAGCAATATTTTCTCTTGCCACAATGCTATATTTCGCAAGTGCAAATCTCCGTGGCACTCGCGAATTTTATTATTGGCAATCCGCAGATTAAATAACTCTTGATTTTTCTCAAAAAACGTATCAGTATAATCTTTAGTTTCCTGATATTGTGTCTGAGTCTGCGGCCCGCCGATATATTTTTGCGAAATCAGGTAATTGTTGTCTATTGCTGTGCGAATCTGACTGACTTCGCCAAATGTGCGAATGTAGCTATTACTAATTGCCGTGCTGTGAAAATTGGCAACTTCCCGCCCTAAGTCTGCCATAAGTTGCTCGGTCAACATTCCGCGTTCCAACAAACTGAGCAACAGCGAATGTTGAGGAAATTCCCGCATTTTCAGCACATATTCTACAGCAACTTCAGCCGGAGTTAGAGCAGGTAATTTGCTGCCAAATTGAAACGAATCCCCAATTTTAACAATTGGCAAAACTTCTAGATAAATTTCCGGTGCAGTGCGTCGGTTCAGCAGCAATTCTTCGTTGCAGAAATGGTGCCGTTTTTCCAATGTTGAATAGTCCAAAAATCCAAAATTGACAGGTTTCTTGATTTTGTAAGTATAATCTCCTGTCAGCAGGACAAAGGAAGCGTGAGTCTGAATTAGCTGCACTGGTTCTGTCACCCCGTGCGGGTAAAAACCGGGCTGCAACATTTGCTGAATCAGAGGTGGGAGACAAGTCATAGCGATTTTAGATTTTGGATTTTAGATTTTAGATTGGGGATTTTGGATTGTGAATTTTAGATTTTAAGTTGGGGACTTTAGATTGGGAGTGGGGATGTTGACTTTAATCCGATTTATTATAGAGTTGATAGTTAGTGTAAAAAAAAGCAGCGATGACAGAAAATAATCAAGAATCTGGTTCCGTGGATGTGTTTGGCGTGGGAAATGCCCTGGTAGACATCCTAGCATTGGTGGAAGATGAATTTGTACTCGGCCACGGGCTGAATCGCGGCGGGATGACGCTGATGAATTCGGAAACCCAGGGGGGGATTTTGCACGATTTAGAACACAATTCGCTGCAAATGCGATCGGGCGGTTCGGCGGCAAATACGATGATTGGTTTGGCTCAGAGTGGCGGTAAAGCGTATTATTCGGGGAAGGTTGCTAAGGATACTAACGGCGAATTTTATCGGCAAGATTTGCTGGCGGCGGGGATTGATTTTAACGTGCATCCTGCTGCTGAGTCGAACGGGCCTACGGGTACTTGTGTAGTGCTGACTACGCCGGATGCGGAACGCACGATGTGTACTAATCTGGGGGTTTCTACTACTCTGGCTGCGACTGATATTGATGTCGATCGACTGGCTCACTGCAAGTACAGTTATGTTGAGGGCTATCTTTGGGATGCTCCCGATCCTAGAAAGGCTAGCATTGAGACGATGGAACAGTCTAAGCGTCTGGGTGTGAAGGTGGCTTTTACTTTTTCGGATGGCTTTTTGGTCGATCGATTTGCTGATGATTTTCACAAGGTGGTTTCGGAATATTGCGATGTAATTTTTTGCAATGCTGATGAAGTTCGGAGCTTTTTTAAGGAGGAATCTCTGTCAGAGTGCGCTCGGAAAATGAGCGAGATTTCGGATTTGGCTTTTATCACGAATGGGGATAAAGGCTGCATGGTGGTGGAGAACAAACAGATTGTTGATGTGGCTGGATTTCCGGTAAAGGCGATCGATACTGTGGGTGCTGGGGATGCTTTTGCGGGGGGTGTTTTGTTTGGAATTACTAACGGTTTGAGTTCTGTACAAGCGGCGCGCTGGGGCAATTATTTGGCTTCTAGGGTGGTGCAGATTCATGGGCCTCGGCTTGAGGGTTCTCAGGCTCATCTTTTGAGTGAGGTGATTTCTGGCTAGGAATTGAAATGGGCGATCGCACTTTTTGTGTTAAGGGCGATCGCACTTTTTTTAACCACAGACGAGCGCTGGTTTTTGTCAATTTTGCAGAATGTATTGACTGATAATATTTTTGAGTTCTTGAGGAGCTTCTTTGGCAATCGCCGCTCCTAAATCTGGACGCACAACCCACCACCAAACCAGTTGTTCTAAACGAGCGGGAGGATTTTCATTAGGACACAATTCGATCGTACTTTCATTGACACCAATAATGTTAGCACAAAGGTCATTAGCAATGCTAACACGAGCGTCTAGATTTTCAAACTGTACGATGTCTTGCCAGCTAATTTCATTGGGAATAGAATTGAGGATTGATTGGATATCTAGAGTCAGCATTAAACTGTTCCTCCGAAAGCTATAATAACTCTAATGCCAAAGTCTTGTTGTTCTGCAAAAGATTGAGTGCTGAGCCACCCTCTCACGGTTAGAGTATTCGTACCTGTTAATTCTGGTTGGACGGAGTTGTAGAAATTGGTAATTTCCTGATGAATTGACCCAGTACCGTGTTCTAGCCGGACGAGATTGCCTGTATTGTGTATTGCTTCTGCCCCGAATCTCTGTAAATTTGATGTTGTTTGCCCAACTATATGATGCCACGCTAACCCCGATCCTGCCACCCCGATCGTTCTTTTAAATTCACCAAAGGTTTGAAAGCCTTGTCCGGGTGTTATGGGTGAGATGACAGTCCTTGATTCTAGTTCTCTAGCTAGTCGTCTCGCTATTTCTCGTCGAGTTTCGTCGGTCATTTATGCGAGTTAGATTTCACTACTTTGATTTAATTTTACGATCGTTTATCACGCTTAAATCCCGATCGGCATATTCCGAAAAGTCACCCAAATCGTGTACTTCACCTTTAGCTGCTTGTGCGAGGCCGCACTTGACTGAGGCTAATGCTTGGGGGTTTTGCCACAACCACTGTTCGCGATCGGGTATGTTGGTTATTGGGTCTAATAAAATTTGTCCGGCTTCGTTGACAAGAACGCGATACTCTGTTGACTTGGGTTCGAGGTTTAAACTTAGGTGTCCTTGGGTATCTGTGCTGATTAAGTTTTTCAGAATCGAAAACATATCTTTCACCTATTATAAAGTTAGGTAAAACTCTCAAGGGTAGAGTTTTACTCAATTCTAACAAATTAGATGTTGTTTGTCTATTCTGATTTTAAGGGCGATCGCACTTTTTGTCGTAAGGGCGATCGCACTTCATCATATTGCTGTGACGAAACTATTGGGCGACTTTCCTAAAGCGTTATCCTATCTGAGTGATTGGGTCGTTCAGGGGTATAGTAAATAAGGCATTTTTCACAATGTCTGGCTGCGTGTTGATGACGACACCAAAGATGTTTGTATAGACACCTATAATTTCGTTGTTTTCTGTGTACTGAATAATCGTGTCTGCAATACCATCTTGATTGACATCAGTAGGAGTGAAGGTGAGAATATCTATAGGTACGCCTCCATTGATGCCAATTAGATCGCCTTCACTCGCATTAAAGTCAAGTAACCAATCAGCAGTAGCAGCATTGGTTTCTTCTATACCTGTATCTGTTCTCAGGATAAAAACATCTGTCCCATTGCCACCAGTTAGCCGATCAGTTCCTTTTTCACCGATTAAAATATCGTCTCCATTATCGCCAAAAATTTCATCATTGCCTTGTCCACCCCGCACTAAATCATTGCCAGGGCCTCCTGAGATGAAATCATCACCTTCATTGCCGTTGAGAATGTCATTGCCATCGTCACCTAAAATGCGATCGCTTCCTTTTCCGCCTCGCAGGTAATCATTGCCGATAGCACCCTCGATAGTATCAGCACCTCTGGCTGCGAATACTACATCAGTTACGGGCGATCCTAAGATTTTCTCATTGTTATTAGAACCTAGCACACCCCCCGGATTTTCAGCCATTATTGCTTGAGTAATCTGAAATGTAGTTCCCGTATCTGTTGGAGGATTGACTTGGCTGGCACTTCTTATTGCTCTTGGAGCACCTATTAGAACATCTACTACAGCCCCTGCCAATGGGTAAACTAGATCTCTCAAAATTCCATTTGTTGCATCAGCAATTGTGTTTCTAAAGCCCTTAACAGCCTCTTTAATATCATTGCTAAATAGACGTAGCGTCTCTTGATCTTGAGTAAAAATAGTCACTGGTACGATTTTACCAAATAAATCAGCGGTAGCTGTGCTATTCTCCGGTGAATCAAACTGTCCTACAGGTTCTCCATTTGAAGCAAAACCATATAGATCGAGGGTATATTCAGCACCCGCCACTTTAATTCTCTCTTCGGATAAACCTGCACCTGAAAAAGTTAGGCGATCTGCATCCAGAACCGCATCACCAGTTGTGTTATTTGTTGCTTGATTGTTAATTGCAAAATTAAACGTCTGGGGACTATTTTCGGGTTGGGTTATCGAAAGATTAATATTGAGAGTTGTATCTATTGATCTTGGTGAATCTTCGGCGTTTACTCCATTCCGATAAGTCAATTTACCAAGATTAAAAAGAATGTCTGTTCCTGTACTAAAAGGTTTACCGTCAAACTGGACAAAACTTACAAATTCCGGTGTTCCTAAACTGAACTTATTGCTACTGCCTCCAAAAGTGCCAGTCGTTGAGCCTGTGAAAGGTGGGTTGGTAGTATCAAAGTTTATACTACCTTTTTCTGAAGAACGCAATCGATTCAAATCGAATGTCGAGCCATCTTTTTGAGAGAAAGATGCTCCATTCCTTAATTCAGTATCTATTTTATGAGCGTAACCATGACTATCATTAAGAGGAATCTTTCCACCTGGTTGAATGAGTTCATTCTTGTTGAGATAAATGTCCTTTGTACCTATGGTATCTTGGTATCCTAATTTACTTGTATGAATCGCAATTACTTGTTTAGCATCAGTGGGGTCTAGGCGATCGCTTGGAGGAACTGGTTCTTCAACCACATCAGTTCCCGAGCCTATCGGTCTAGCCCTGATTCCAAAACCCGGCCCAGCAGCGTCTAAAGCAGTGATGAGATTTATCTGATTACCTGTTAGTTCTCGATACTTAGCGCCAGCAGAACCAGCGATATGACCCCCTAAACTGTGACCAATTAGTTCGGTTTTGTTAGGATTAACACCAACATTTTTCAGATACTCACCGAGCTTTTGACCTGCTTCTTTTGTATTTGCAGCAGCTTGTGAGTAATCAGTTTTAGCACCACTTTCCCAATCCATCGCGACAATATTTGCATTAGGATCGAGTTCTCGGATAGCCTGAGCTTTTTCTGCTACCCAGTCAGCAGGCGTAAAATTATTTCCTGCGTTACCACCTGTATTATTCCATCCATGAGCGATTACATAAGTATTCTGGTTTGGGTCAATGGATTGTGACTGGAAACCGTTATTCCCCCATGTATTAAAGTTAATCTCTCCAAAACTAGCCTGTACCATGATTCAAACTCCTTGTGAATGTCAATATTGAACTAAGCTTTTGAAAAAATTAATAACTAAATTGGATCGGTCTTTCACTCATCCCTTACAGGGGAAAAAGTATAAATAACAACTTTTTACCCAAGAATTTAAAAACCGATACCTAACCGCAAGGCAAATGCTTACTTACCTTGGCTTCACCCCGATCTGTAGCCGCCAGCCAAGCTCATCCTATGACAATAATCCATAATCTCTACGCTGTGTCGGCTCAAAGGCTCAGCATTTGGCTCAACAAAAAAGGCTCATTTAGCTCATTTGGATCATTTGGCTCATTTTTTGGCTCTCCGATGTGAGCTATAATCGAATTAGGGTAAAGTTGTGGTATCGGAGTAACAATGGCAGGTTTGCTCAGAGCATCCGAAGAAGGATTGAAAATTATTGATATGGTGCGACGCAATCTCGGATGGAATAAAACTGAGGATGCCTGGTGTGTTGCCGCTTTAGTTTCAACAGCTACCTTAAAGCGGTTTTGGGCGAAAATAGAAATTAGACGAGAGAACTTTATCAATATTTGCAAAGCGGTAGAAATACACAACTGGGAATACATTGCTGAAGGCTACAAAAATATCAAAACAGAACCACTCTTTGTCGCCCCGATCGCAGATATCCCCCAAGACAGTGAAAACGATCGCACTTTCCCCCTCCCAGAAAACTTACCCCCCGTCAGAAATTGGGTACAGCGCACAAAAGAACTCGATATCTTAAAAACCCTAATTGTTGAACCCCACACTGTAGGGGCGGTGCCCCCGTGCCCGCCCCTGCCCCCGTGCCCGCCCTGGGCTGGGGGGGTTCCCATCGCCATCTCAATTGTCGGATTACCGGGAATCGGAAAAACCAGCCTCGTCAGCCAACTAATTCGCCAACTCCACACAGAAAAAACCCCCTTCACCTGCGCCGCTTGGCAATCCTTGCAATCTGCAACAGGCAAAGCACCCCCCTTCGATCGCACAATTGACTCCCTGCTATTCACCCTCTCCAACGGCGACATTACCGCAGCCGTCAATCCTCAAAATGACTGCGGCAAAAAAACCGAAAATCTGCTCAAAATCCTCAGAGAAAAACCTTGCTTGCTCATTTTCGATCGCGCCGACACACTTTTGAAAACAGGAGATGCCAAAGCCGCTGGTTATTTCGCCGAAGATTGTGCAGAATATGCTTGGTTATTCAAACAACTATTAGAAACAGAACATCAAAGCAAAATTATTTTCACCAGTCGCGAAAGCTTAGCCGAATTGCCGTCAACAGTCACCCGCGAAATCCAGCTAAACGGATTGGATCGAGATGCGGCAGTTGCCCTATTGCAATCTTTTAATCTGACTGCAAATCCAGAGGAATTCGCCGAAATGTGCGATCGCTATTCTGGACATCCCAAAGCCTTACAACTCGTCGCAGCCTTGATTCGAGATGATACCGAGTTTCAGGGAAATGTCGGGATTTTTCTGCACCAGAGAGACTGGTTGCTGATTCGAGATATTGAAAGTGCGATCGATGAAATGATAGCGCGTCTGGGCGACGGCTAGCAAACTTGTCTCAGCCGAATTTCTGTCTATCAAACCTCAGAATATCCGCTATCTTTTGCCGGAATTAGCGCTCAAATGCCAGAAGTTAGCAAGTATGAGCTTAAAGAAAATATTATTCAGGCACTCAAACGCAGACAATTGCTATATTACGATCGCCACCTCAAATCCTATCACTTGCATCCCCTAGTCCGAGAAAAGGGCGAGTACCTGCTAAATCAAAACCCTGAAAATCTCCGTACCGCCCACAGCCAAGCCTATAGTTATTATATCAGCATTCCCCTCAAACCAAAATCGGAATGGCAAGAAATCGAGGATATTAAGCCCCTAATCAGAGCGCACTATCATGCTTCTCAAGCACAAGATTTAGATGCAGCAAATGCGATCATTTCTGAAGTCTATGAGTATTTGCGGCAGTGGAATTGTGCTGAGTTAGTATGTGCAAATCTACCGTTGCCATTGTTAACGGAAGTAAAAAACATAACTTTGTAGGGGCGGGTTCACCAATAATAATTGCCCATAATCTACAATCTCATAAACCCGCCCTCGCTGGCGACAATTCCCATGCTACCTGAGATGTTGCACCTGCAGTCAATAAGTTTTTGGGTGGGTTGGGGCGGGTTTATTTAACCTGTCTGCAACTTTTAAAGCTATTGGTGAACCCGCCCCTACTTCACACGAATGGTGCAACATCTCAGATGGTACCGGACATAATATAACCTCTACATTTTGGCTGGTGAAACTATCGAAATAGAGATTTATCCTAACGGGCCATGGAGATACTCTGATGAACCGACCTAATTTTCAAACTATGAGCAGAAAAGAATTGCGAGCTTACGTACTTGCTCATCGAGAAGATAATGAGGCTTTCTATGCTTTTGTCGATCGGCTGCATGAATCTGTAGCCGTAACAGAGGCAGCAGTTGTTAAATGGTTGCATTTGCAGCACCCGCATCAAACTATTAATAAACTTCCCGAAAGCTACTCTAGCTTGACTTTGACAGATTTAGATGGAAATCAAACAGAAGTTAAAATTCAAACGATGGGCAGAGAACTGCCCACCAATAAGCCATTTATAGAGCTTTTAATTAACGACACGATTGCCGAGAGACACAAAGAAATTAGAAAACTTATCACAGTTTGTGTAAGTAAAAATGAATCAAAGTCCCAACAGCTAGAAACAGAACTGACAGAAGCAAATTTTTCCATCCACGTCCAATCTTCGCTGGTAGTTGGCTATATTAAAACCGGAGGAACATTTCAGAGCCTGTAGGGCGCGCCAATTGCGGGAAAAGGTACGCTACAGCAGTTAAAATACTATTATCAGCGCAATTGGTTCATACCCATGCCCATTTATCACTTCAACCGCCTAACCGCCAAATTTTTTAGCAAGCTTCCCCTGCGAACGGTTCTGATTGTTCCGTTTGTTTTGCAAACGGTAAGTGTAGTTGGGCTAGTGAGCTTTCTTTCTTTCAAAAGTGGTCAGGAATCAATCGAGGATGTAGCACATCAGTTAATCGAACAAGTAGGAGAACGTACCCGCGATCGCCTCACGGATAATAATGGGCCCTCGGCAATCAATACCTTTCTGCCTAGGCTGCAATTCTCGGCGTCAGGACAAACTTTTATTATGGATCGATCGGGAAATCTGATTGCCACATCCACACTAGAAACACCCTTGGTGACGCCAACAACAAAAAAACAACCGACGCCATTGCTAGCCACCAACAGCAAGGATGCCCGCACGCGAGATATTGCTAGACAACTCGCCAACCGATTTGGCAACTTCCGCGCGCTGCAAACAACTCAGAAATTGACCTTAGCGATCGAGGGCCATAGGCAGTTTGTCCGCGTCACTCCCTATCGAGATTTCCGTGGTTTGGATTGGTTGATTGTGGTAGTAGTGCCAGAGTCTGATTTCATGGCTCGCATTCAAGCAAATACGCGCCATACATTGTGGTTATTGATCGGTACACTGCCGCTGGCGATCGCGATCGGATTTTTGACTTCCCGTTGGGTAACAAAGCCAATTATGCGTTTGAATACCGCCGCCAAAAATGTTGCCACAGGAAAATGGGATCAACCTTTAGAAATTACACGCTTGGATGAAGTCGGATATCTCGCCAATTCCTTCAATTTTATGGCAGCGCAACTGCAACAGGCTTTTACAGACCAAAATTTTTTAAATGAAGCTTTAGCGCAAAGAGAGAGCCAACTCAAGCAATTTATCGAAGCCATACCTGCGGGAGTATCTATCCACGATTCTTCGGGTAAAGTCGTGTACTTCAACCAAACTGCCAAGCATTGGCTCGGCGTAGAAACTATTCCCGATGCAACTTTAGAAAAAGCAGTAGAAGTTTATCAAATCTACCGCCAAAACCAGCCGTATCCAACGGAAGAACTGCCCGCATTCCGAGCACTGCGCGGTGAAACAGTATTCGTTGAAGATGTAGAACTTCATCGAGATGGGCAATTTATTCCTTTTGAGGTGCGCGCCACACCAATTTTTGACGAAGGCGGAAATATTGTTTATGCCATCAATGCTTTTTATAACATCGCACAGCGCAAACAATCTGAAAAAATATTAACTGACTACAATCACACTTTAGCCGCCGAAGTTGCCGAACGTACCGCTGCTTTAGGTCGTGCTAACGAACTATTACAATATGAAATTGCTGAGCGCAAATTGCTCGAACAAAAACTTTCCACTTCTACTGAGCAAATTGTGAAAATATTTGAGTCGATTACAGATATTGTATTAATTTTTGAGATTCAAGAAGAAACCATCCAAATTATACCAACTAAGGGAATTTTTCAATACAACTATAATACGAATCAGATCGACTCCATCATCGAACATTTTTTTAATGAGGCAAGGAAGGAGATTTATTTTGCTCAAGTTCGACAGGCATTGGAAACCCAACAAACTATAAGTTTTGATTACAGTCTGCCGATTAATAACCAAGAAGTTTGGTTTGCTGCTAAAATTTCGCCACTTTCCGATAGCTCTGCGGTTTGGGTAGCGCGCGACATTAGCGATCGCCAGTTAGCCGAATCCCGACTGCTGGAAGCCCAAAAAATTGCCCGTATTGGCAGTTGGGAATACGATATTGCCACAGCAACAACTACTTGGAGTGAAGAACTCTATCGCATTTATGAGCTCGATTCTACTCAAAAACCGCTGCCAAACGAACAATTAATCGAGCGTTTTCATCCAGAAGATCGATCGCGCTATCTGACAATGGTGCGCGATCAAGCGATGAAGGGACAAAGCTTTGAAATCGATCTGCGGCTAATCCGAAGAGATGGCTCGCTCACTTACATTGAAGTCCGAGGGAAACCTGTTTATGATGAAAAACGGCAGTTGCTCCGTTTGTTCGGCACTGTCTTGGATATTAGCGATCGCAAACAAGCCGAGTCAGCTTTGCGAGAAAGCGCCCAGGGAGAACAAGCCATCGCCCGCAGCATCGATCGCATCCGTCAATCCTTAGATATTGACACAATATTCAAAACCACAACCTCTGAACTGCGACAAACCCTAAAATGCGATCGTGTCGGTATCTATCGCTTTAATCCTGATTGGAGTGGCGAATTTGTTGCCGAGTCAATGGCTCCAGGCTGGATATCTCTGATGCAAAAACCCGACGATGGTAATGTGCCAAACACTCTCGTCGAACACTCTCGCTGTACCGTGAAAACTATGCAAGCCTCCAGTGAACCAGTGCTGGATACCTATCTACAAAGAAATCAAGGTGGTATGTATGCTAGAGGCGTTCCTTACCGCATAATTGAAGACATATACAGCGCTGGGTTGAGTCCTTGTTACCTAGAACTTTTAAAACAATTTCAAGCTAGAGCCTACGTTATTTTCCCCATATTTTGTGGCAGTCAACTTTGGGGTTTGCTCGCCAGCTATCAAAATTCTGCACCCCGCACTTGGCGCGAAGCAGAAATCAATATAGCGCTGCAAATTAGCACTCAACTAGGCGTCGCCTTACAACAAGCTCAATTGCTCGAAGCCACTCAACAGCAAGCAGTACAGCTTCAACAAGCCGCCTGGGCCGCAGAAGCCGCCAACCTTGCCAAAAGCACTTTTCTGGCAAATATGAGCCACGAACTCCGCACCCCGCTAAACGCAATTCTGGGATTCTCGCAATTGATGCAGCGCTCTACCAACCTCACTCGCGAACAACAGGAAAATATCCGCATTATCAACCGCAGCGGAGAACACTTGCTAGCTCTGATCAATCAAATATTAGATTTAGCCAAAATAGAGGCGGGACGGATTACAATCAATCCAACAGACTTTCAATTAAGCAGCCTGTTGAACGATCTGGAAGAGATGTTTAAACTCCAGGCAAGGGAGCAACAATTGCAGTTAATCATTGACTGCTCTAGCGAAATTCCCGAATACGTGCAAACAGATCAAATGAAATTGCGTCAAGTTTTAATTAATCTGCTTTCTAACGCCATTAAATTTACCATACAAGGAGTAATTAGGTTAAGAGTAAGTGCATTTATAGACAGTGAAAATCAGCAATTACCCATCAGTAATTACAAATTACATTTTGAAATAGAAGACACGGGCTCCGGCATAGCTGCTGATGAGTTAGATAAGCTCTTTCAACCCTTTGTGCAAACCAAAACAGGAACCAAATCTCAGCAAGGAACAGGCTTGGGGCTGGCTATCAGCCAACAGTTTATCAAGCTGATGGGCGGCGTGATTACTGTACGCAGTGAAGTTGGACGCGGCACCACCTTCGCGTTTGATATCCCCGTCAGCGCCGTTGATGCGCCTGCGACTCAACCCGTACACGAACCGCGTCGGGTGATAGCCCTGGAACGCAACCAGCCACGCTATCGTATTTTGATTGTGGACGATCGATCAGACAACCGCCAACTGCTGATCGAACTCCTCGCTGGCTTTAACTTTGAACTCGAAGAAGCCAGCAATGGCATGGAAGCTATTGAAATGTGGTCGAGTTTTGAGCCACACTTAATTTTTATGGATATGTGGATGCCCGTGATGGATGGACATGAAGCTACCAAACGCATTAAAGCCACCGTTAAAGGTCAAGCTACGGCAATTATTGCCGTGAGTGCCGGTAACGCCGAGGAAGCGCAAACGGTTACTGTATCAGATGATTGCGATGACTTTATCCACAAACCCTTCGGAGATACAGAAATTTTTGCCACCCTGCACAAACATCTGGGAGTGCGTTACATTTACGATGAACCGGAGAGTGTTCCCGATTCAACTCAAATCGAGGCTCCGACTCCAGAGACTCTGGCAGCTTTACCCGCAGATTGGCTGGCAGCTTTAGAGAAAGCCACAATTGAGTGCGATTTAGAGTTAATTCTGATCCAAATTGAGCAAATTCGCGATCGTAATGACGCTTTAGCTAGCGCCCTAGCCACATTGGCTAACGAGTTTCAGTTCAATCAAATACTAGCTCTCATCCATCCCGAAACGAAAGAGAATTGATATTATACCCGGTTCGTAGTGAGTACGATCGTCCTCATAAAACCCGCTCGGACGATCGTACTCACTACAAACCTATAAAGGTTATTTTACCAAACTAGATATGAATTACGAACCAACTCCCGTCTTAAAAGGGAATATTTTAATTGTTGATGATATTCCGGCTAATTTGCAACTTTTAGCTCAAATACTCTCGCAGCAAGGGTACAAAACACGCACCGCACCCGACGGCAAACTAGCGCTGCGGTCGATCGAATTAACTCCTCCTGACTTGATTTTGCTCGACATCATGATGCCCGGTATGGACGGCTACCAAGTCTGCCAAGCATTGAAAGCTTCTCCCACAACCAAGGACATTCCAGTTATTTTTATCAGTGCTTTGAATGAAGTATTAGATAAAGTCAAAGCCTTTGAAGTTGGCGGTATAGATTATATCACAAAACCGTTTCACGAACAAGAAGTTCTCGCCCGCGTTTCCAATCAACTCGTACAGCGCCAGTTGTTCCAGCAAACACAATCCTACGCCCAGCAACTCGAACAAACCGTAACTGAACTAAAGAAAACTCAAGCTCAGTTAATACAGAAGGAAAAAATGGCTTCTTTAGGTCAGCTAGCGGCAGGAATTGCTCACGAAATCAACAATCCCGTCAGCTTTATCTACGGCAATATTTCTCTAGCGGCGGAGTATGCGCGAGATTTGCTTCGCCTCGTCGAATTGTACCGACATTACTACCCCCACCCCGTTGCAGAAATTATCGGCGAATTGGATGAGATTCAACCCGAATTCATCGCAGAGGATTATCCAAAACTGCTGAATTCGATGACAGAGGGTGCTTCTCGGATTAGCGAAATTGTGATGTCTTTGCGGAAATTCACCCGCCTTGGCGAACAAAAGTACAAGCCAGTGGATATTCATGAAAGCATAGACAATACTTTAGTTATTTTGCAACATCGACTAAAGGGAACACACAAAGCTGGGGAGATAGAGGTCATTAAAAACTACAGCCAACTGCCAAGAGTCACCTGTTATGCCAGTGAGTTAAATCAGGTGTTCATGAACCTGCTAAGTAATGCTATTGATGCCCTGGAAAATCAATCGTCTCCCCGAAAAATTACCATCAGCACTTCAGTAGGTTTTGAGTCAGAAGCTGCGCTGCACAATCAAGATTCAATATTAGCCACTCACAACTATAAATCCGTTATTATTCACATTGCCGATAACGGTTGTGGGATGAGTGAGGAAGTGCGCCACCAGATATTTGACCCATTTTTTACTACGAAGCCTGTAGGCCGCGGTACTGGATTAGGGTTGGCAATCAGTCACGATATTGTAGTGGAAAAACATCGAGGTCAAATCAGTTGTATTTCTGCTCCGGGCCGAGGAACCGAGTTAATTTTGCAGATTCCGATATCTGTTAAATTTTAATACATTTCAACATTTTAAAATTTAACCGACCCAGAGAATATATGAGATAGATTGTACACGAGCATCTGTTTAAGGTAAAACCGATATTCCGTCAGTCCGTCAGGGGTTGAAACCCCTGCCTCAAAGTGAAAGTCCTCTAAAAGAGGACTGAATAATTTATTAAGCTGTTGGGCCTTTAAATTGTCTGTCAAAAAAATCCAAGTCTTGTGGGGAGTAGGTGTTGGGCGTCCCGCCCGCCCAAAAATACAATCTAGATTCGTAACAGCTTAGTCCTCTTTTAGAGGACTTTCGCTATTAGACAGGGAATTCATTCCCTGGCGGACTGCCGGGTGAGCGGTATTTACTTTAAATCCAGCAATCCGCTAGTTTTGAGCTTGGGATTAAACCGGATTTCTTCTGTTACGCCGCGAGCTTTCAGCAGCGCAAAAATTTCATTTTCCACGCGCCGCGCGACATTTTTCAACAATTTATCTTTGGCAATTTCATCGGCGAAGATACCTTCATAATTTGCCGTTTCTTGGGCAGTCATTACAGTTTTGGTGTCGATGGGCTCGTTCCACTTGGCAGCATCGGCACCGTTACCTTGGGGTTGGGAACCGTTTTCGGCAATCCAACTTTCTCTAATGCTTTCTAGAATCGTGCGGCTGGGCTTGTCAATAGTTTGGACTTTCAGCCAGTAGCAATATTGGGTTTGGCGTACCAAATGCTGTTTGAGGCTGAGGTAAATGTCGCGAGAATAGCCGACAAATTGCAGGACTTTATCGCTGTCAAAAATTGCGTAAACGCCGATTTTTCCCTGGACAAAATCGGGCAATTTCCCCTCGGAGTCTATGTATGGAATGAATTCTAAGCTGGCGAGAGATTGAATGTCTTCTGTCATCCGATTTTAGATTTTAGATTTTAGATTTTAGATTAAACCACAGATGAACCAGCTTTTACCTAATTCTTAAAAACTCGATAGATTGCACAGAGGCGGCTGGGTTTAAATATTTTGGCTTGGAACATGAAATTAGGCGGGACGTTGACGATCGCAAAATCGCTCGATTGATGATACTTTTCAAATTCCGCAGGCATTCCCTTCGGCGTCTCGCTGCTGTAAGGGACTGGCTGAAACAGTAACTCGGCAAACTCAATGCGCGAGCATTGCAATTGTAGCGCTATTTGTTGGAGAAAGCTTTCACCGGTTAATAAACCGAACAGTGCTGTTTTAGCATCGGGTTCGAGGACAAAACTGCTATCGTAGCTTTCAATAATCTTAAGACCCATTTTCTGTATACTCCTGACAGACGGCGGTTAACGGTTATCGGTTAAGTGTTTTGAGCGATCGACTTAATCCTGAATTTTACCTGAGATTGACCGTTTTGAAGGCAGAAGGTCAATCGATTTTAGATTTTAGATTTTAGATTTTAGATTTTAGAATTGAAGCATTGACTTGCGCGAGATAAATTCGGGGGCTCCTTTATCGGATACAGGTTTTTTATTTCTGGACGGATGAATCACGTGGCGGGTATCCTGGATGCTTTCGGTCAATGAAAATACCACAATCAGGAAATTTTGACCAATAGCCCTGATTTATTTGCCGATCGCTTTTATCATGTCGGTATTGCCATCTATCCGACTACCACTAAAAGGCTATGCAGAAGATTGAAAAAGCATCATTCCCAGCTTTGAGAAGTGCCCCGAACCAGCCGGACTGGCTAGAATTGGTAGAATACGCCTCTGTTGCTGGTTCCGCTATTGGCACGATTGCTGCAGGATTGTCGGGCCAAATTGTCTACGCTGCCGCCCCCTTAACCGCAGCACTATCGATAAATCTCGCCAATCGCCAGCGTTTCGAGCAACAAATGCAACAAAAGGCAAATTCTGCGATTACGGACGTACAGGCCGCAGTAGAACGTCGATCGCAACAAGTTCAGATACTACCTGGAGAACCTGCGGAACTCTACACCGCTGTCTCCGATTTGCAGCAAAAACTCCTGGGCTTGGAATCCGGCGTCATCGCCGAGGTACAAGCTGCCGTAGCCTCCCTCGAACGCCAAGCCCAGGCGCTGCCGGCTGATTCTCAGGAACTCTACACCACCCTGTCCGATTTGCAGCAAAAACTCCGCATTTTGGAAAATAGTGCCCTGAGAGAGCATGATTGGGAAAATGTCAACGTCCGATTTTTATTGATGGGCGAACAGTTAACTGAAGTTAAAACTATTACGGCTCAGTTACAGGAGCGATCGAACGAAGTAGACTTTGATACAATCCAAGGTTCTCTCCAGCAATTGCAGGACTTGCTCGATCGACCCACAATAGACACAGGGATGTTGCAAACCGAGATTCAGCATTTGCAGCAGCAAGTTTCCGAATTGCAGCGACAAAATCAAGAAATTGTCAAGCCTTATTTGCAGCGTCTGACTCGCGCCGTGAAGAAACTATCAGCAAATTAGTCTTACTTATCGTTTTTCGTAGGGTGCAGCGCGGGCACCTTCCCGCATTATTTCGTAGGGTGCGCCGGGCCGCGCACCTTACCAATTACCAATTACCCGTTACTAAATTTTTGCCAAGCTTGCCAGAAAACATAAATCGATAACACGGCTAAGAGCGATCGAAAAGCTAAACTAACAATACGATCGGGCAATCTCGGCAAAAACCGCGTGCTCACCTGCGCGCCCAACAAACCGCCGCCGCCAAGAATTAACCCCACAACCCACAAAACATTCCCGCGCGCCGCGTGTCCCGCCGTCGCCGAAATTGCCGTGATGACGATGACGCCCAAGCTGGTTTGAATTGCGGTTTTAATGCTTTCTCCTAACAGCAAAATTTGCAGGGGAACCATAATTACGCCGCCGCCTACGCCGAACAAACCCGCTAATAAACCCGCCGCACTGCCGGTAGCAATTTTAGCAAAAGTTGGATGGAATAAAATATTGGAATTATTGGGTAATTCGTGATTAGTAATTGGTAATTGAGCATTTTCTCCTTGTCCCGCTTGTCCTCCCAGTTCCCCTTGTTCTAGTTCCGCTTTCTTCTTAGCTGTCAGGTGCTTGCGAACTTCAATCAAATAAATATTCAACCACAGCAACAACCCAAAAGTAAGTAACAGCAAGTAAGGCGGAAATATCCCCGCCAAATAAGCACCGATTTGTGCGGTGATGACGGCGGGAAATCCGATGCCTGCGACTTGACTCAAGTTGAGGTAGCCCATGCGCCAATTCTGGATGCTGCCAGAAATAGCTGTAATCACGATCGACAAACCGCTAGTAGCAACCGCTTGCACCGGAGCGTAATTGAGAGCCACCAGCAAAGGCACGAGCACCGTACCGCCGCCGATACCCAAAAATCCAGCTAGAATTCCGGCAAAAATTCCCGCCGCACCCAACATCAATAATTCAGTGATAGTCATTAGTCATTAGTCAGTAGTCATTAGTCATTAGTCAGTAGTCAGTAGTCAGTAGTCATTAGTCATTAGTCATTAGTCAGTAGTCAGTAGTCAGTAGTCATTAGTCATTAGTCATTAGTCAACAATCAACAATCAACAATCAACAGTCAACAGTCAACAATCAAATTTTAAGAATCATTAGTCGTGCCATCGGGCATAATTGCCCGCCTCAAATCTGCATCGCGGAAGTTAGTTCGATTGAGATTAGCATCAATCAAAACCGCTTCCACCAAAACAGCCCCGCTAAAATTAGACCAGCACAGCTTGGCACGGTACAAATTAGCACCGCTCAAATTAGCTCTTGCCAACGTTGACCAACTCACATTAGCAACTCTCAAATTAGCATTGCTCAGATTAGCGTCGGTGAGATTAGCTCCAACCATCGTTACTTGGCGCAAGTCTGCACCAGCCAAGTTTGCCCCGCTCACCATCGCCCCGCTGAGAATTGCCTGATTTAGGTTAGCTCTTTCTAAAAGCGACTCGCTGAGGATGGCATTTGTCAGGTTTACCGCTTTGAGAGTTGACCAACTCAAATTTGCCTTCATCAAATTAATGCGAATCATGCTAGCCTCGGTTAAGTTGGCCGCAAACAAATTCGCTTCGGTAAAGTTGGCTTCGGTCAAATTAGCTTCCGTCAAATTAGCCTTAGTCATGTTGACTTCTCTGGCCATTGAGCCGCGCAGGTTGGCTCCCATCAGGTTAGCCCCGCTGAGATTGGCACGGCTCAAATCGGTACCGATGAGATTTGCTTCGCTGAGGTTGGCTTCCGTCAAGTCCACCCCTGCCAATTTCACCTCGCGCAAGTTCGCTCCCGTCAGGTTAGCGCCTTTGAGGTTTGCGTCTTGGAAATTCGATCGGGTAAAGTTAGCCTCGCTGAGGTTTACCCCTTTTAAGTCTGCCCCGACGAGGTTAATCTCTCGAAAATTTCTTTCTCCGGCCGCATATTGCCTCAGAATTCGATCGGCCTCCATGTCATTCGCCTCGCAATTTTTTTTAAACGTTAGAGTGATGGGTGTTACCACATCATCCCAGATAACCACGGTATTCACTCTGCACGCTGTAGTATCTGTAGAATCTTTGCATTGCTTTCCGGGCACTGCGGTGCCACTGCCTCTTAAAAGGCCTGACAAATATGAACGCTTCTGAGAAAATTAAAAATAGCGTAAAACTCTCGGCACTGGGCAGTCAACAGCCAGCGGCAAAGAAAAACAGACAACAGACAACAGAACAACCGACAACTAACTGACAAAGGAAATTTTAAAATGCCTGAAAATTTGAGAAGCCAAGCTGTGACTGGAGGCGTGCAGCGCGCGCCCAACCGAGCAATGCTGCGGGCAGTCGGTTTTGGTGACGGCGATTTCACCAAGCCGATTGTGGGGATTGCCAACGGGTACAGCACGATTACGCCCTGCAACATGGGATTAAACGACCTCGCTTTGCGGGCTATTGCGGGTGCAAAGGAAGCTGGGGCGATGCCGCAGATGTTCGGTACGATTACTATCAGCGACGGAATCTCGATGGGAACAGAAGGGATGAAATATTCTCTGGTGTCGAGAGATGTGATTGCGGATTCCATCGAAACAGTTTGCAACGGCCAAAGTATGGACGGGGTGCTGGCTGTCGGCGGTTGCGATAAAAATATGCCGGGGGCGATGATTGCGATCGCCCGCATGAACATTCCTGCTATTTTTGTTTACGGCGGCACGATCAAACCAGGACACCACAACGGACGCGATTTAACCGTTGTCAGCGCTTTTGAAGCAGTCGGCCAATTCAGCGCGGGCAAAATTGACGAAACAGAACTCAATGCAGTCGAACAAAAAGCTTGTCCGGGTGCGGGTTCCTGTGGCGGAATGTTCACAGCAAATACCATGTCGAGCGCTTTTGAAGTGATGGGCATGAGTTTGCCTTATTCTTCGACAATGGCTGCTGAGGATGCCGAAAAAGCTGACAGCGCTGCCGAATCTGCAAAAGTGCTGGTGGAAGCTGTCCGCAAACAGTTGTTACCGAGCCAAATTTTGACACGCAAGGCCTTTGAAAATGCGATCGCCGTCATCATGGCAGTCGGCGGTTCAACCAACGCTGTGCTGCATTTATTAGCCATTTCCAATGCGATCGGCGTTGAACTGTCCCTCGACGATTTTGAAACTATTCGAGCAAAAGTACCAGTGCTGTGCGACCTCAAACCCAGCGGCAAATACGTAGCAACCGATTTGCACACAGCCGGCGGCATTCCTCAAGTAATGAAAATGCTGCTAGAACAGGGTTTGCTGCACGGCGACGCCCTGACAATTACCGGTCAAACTGTTGCCGAAGTGTTAGCAGATATTCCAGCCGAACCCCGCGCCGACCAAGATGTCATCCGCCCTTGGAACAACCCGCTTTACGCCCAAGGACATTTAGCAATTCTCAGGGGAAATCTGGCAACAGAAGGAGCCGTTGCTAAAATTACTGGCGTTAAAAAACCGCAAATTACCGGCCCGGCGCGGGTATTTGAATCTGAAGAAAATTGTTTGGATGCAATTTTAGCAGGCAAAATTCAAGCCGGAGATGTGATTATCATCCGCTACGAAGGGCCCAAAGGCGGGCCGGGAATGCGCGAAATGTTAGCACCAACTTCGGCAATTATTGGCGCAGGTTTAGGCGATTCTGTCGGGTTAATTACTGACGGCCGCTTCTCGGGCGGAACTTACGGCATGGTGGTCGGTCACGTTGCACCAGAAGCACAAGTAGGAGGCACAATTGCTCTGGTAAAAGAGGGCGATTCGATTACGATTGATGCTAACAATCGCTTGTTGCAGCTCAATGTTTCTGATGCAGAATTGGAGCAGCGGCGCGCTCTTTGGCAGCCTCCTAAACCTCGCTATACTAGGGGCGTTTTGGCTAAATATGCTAAGTTGGTTTCTTCTAGCAGTGTCGGTGCTGTGACTGATTTGGGTTTGGGTTAAACTAGGAATTTTTTTTAACCGCAGATGAAGCCAGATAAACGCAGAGGAACGCAGATAAAATCCTATCTGCGTTCCTCTGTGTCCATCCGCTGATATCTGCGGTTACAAAATCCCAAATTAACGGCGTTGATTCAAAAAGCGGCTAGCCATCGACATTGCGTCAGTAATATCTACGTCGCCATCTCCATCTGTATCTAAAAACGTATTCAAAACGGGATTTCCGCCCTGGGCTGGATTTTGGGCGTTGCCGCCGGTTTGTAGCAAATTCAGTATGAGCGGCACCAAAACAGGTATCATCGCCTGCACTGTGGTGTTATTCAAACCAGTTCTTTGGGCTATATCCGTCACTATCTGCGTGAGTTGGCCGGCTCCGAACAAACTCTGTACTGCTTGGGGATTGGGATTTGTACCGCTAAATTGGTTGACAACTTGTTGAGCTTGTGCGTCTCCTGACTGCGATCGCACGTTTTGCAATGCCGATCGCACGTATCCGCCCAAAACCGACATCGCCAACTGAGTCGTACCCGCATCGATGCCCTGGTTGCCGCTCAACTGCTCTACCGCACCGAGAATGTTGCCCAACTGATTGGGACTTGCTTGTTGGTTGGGATTGTCGATCGCGCTCAAAATTTGGTCAAATAGTCCCATAATTTTCGCTCCGTACAGTTGTTTTTCAACTTTAAATTATAGCAACTCCTGTTTTTCAAGATTACCGAAAATAGTTTTGATTTGGGTCTTATAGCAATCATAAATGATTTGTGTAATTCTTGTAGGGTTCTCCCCACGCCCGGTTGCCCCGATGCAGGCTGGGGTAGGCAAAGAAAGGCACTACCCCCTACATATTTTTACAACTGATGCGAGGATTGCAATATAACTCATCTATTGGCGTAGCGACAGCCCTTCAAGAAGCAATCTCATACCATTTTAGATTTTAGATTTTAGATTTTAGATTTGGAATGAATTATGGCCTCAGAGTTGGGAGCACGGGCCTGCACTTGCCTTCTTTTTTGAAACTCGTTTCTCCTCTAACTTCTACTCCATGAATTACGGCCTAGGCGAGATATAGCAACCCTAAATCATTCGCGTAATTATTGTAGGGGCAATCCCACGCCCGGTTGCCCCGATAGATAGGGGGTAGGCAAAGAAAGGCACTACCTACAAATTTACATGAATCATTTAGGATTGCTATATAACTCCGCTTCAAACATTTGTGCCGCTAATTCATCTTTTTTAAGATGTTGCCACTTCCATTTAATTGGGTTCATTTGGGAACAATCTTCTGGCAATAAGAAGATATATGACCCCTGCTTCTCCCACTTTGACCCTAACTGTTGGACTTGCCTTAATCGGTGTATTAAGCCATTGTTTTGTAGGATTATGCTGAGCGTCCAAAAGGTTTAACCTAGCCTCTCTCCAGCGTTCTAATTTTCAAGTAATTCGCTTAGGAAATAAGAGTGTTTGTTCATGGCTTAATCCCACTCCACGAGATATGGCTGGTAGTGTTTTACGCTTAATATCAGAAAAGCCCCAGATGAAAGTAATTAAACGCATCACAACTTCTCACTTGGGGGAATAGCGATCTGTATACTGTAGAATTCCCAGTAATCGTCAAGAGTCAACAAATTTGATCGTTACAGCGCCTTCTCCGAGATTTCACTTAATCCAGTAAAGGGTTGAGGGCAATTCCTGTTTTTATCATCTCATGAAAAGGATGCAAAAGCGTTAGCTTAGCGTGGCAGAAATTCCCTAAGTCATTTCCGGCAAAAGCGAACTGTAAGTAAATATAATATTTAGAGAATGTCGTGCAGCTACGTAACTCTTCTCGTTACTATGGCTGACCCCGGGCTACGCTATCAGCTCATGTGTTTAAGGCGAAATGGTTAAAAAAATAATCAGCAAAAAAACCCTATAAACTCATGTTCATTCGTACTACTGCTCTCACTCCCATAGAACTCAGGACTGCGATCGTGCGAGAGCCCTTGGTGGTTTCGCCGGATACGACGGTGATGGATGCGATCGCCCAAATGAGTGGCGTGCGATCGCTCTGCAACACCCCTAGAACGGCCGAGGGTCAACTCGACGACCTCCACAAGGAGGCGCGATCGAGTTGCGTGTTGGTAGTGGAAAACGAGCAATTGGTCGGCGTACTGACCGAGCGAGACGTGGTGCGGCTGAGTGCCCAGCAGCGTTCCTTGGAGAATTTGGCGCTCCGGGAGGTGATGGCACACCCCGTCGTCACCCTCCGCGAGTCCGCCTTCACCGATTTATTTTTGGCGATTAATCTGCTCCAACAGCACCACATTCGCCATTTGCCCATCGTGGACGAACTCGATCGCCTAGTGGGCCTAGTCACTCACGAAACTCTGCGCCAAATATCTCGACCGATCGACCTGCTGCGGTTGCGTATCGTAGCAGAAGTGATGACCCGCGAAGTGATTTGTGCTGCGCCAGATAGTTCCCTACTGGCGATCGTCCAACTTATGGCAGAGCATCGCGTCAGTTCCGTGATGATTGTGCACCCAGGCAGAATCTCTACTGAACCGCTACAAATTCCAGTGGGGATTATCACCGAGCGGGATATTGTGCAATTTCAGACATTGGGGTTGAAGCTGGAAACCTGTCGGGCTGAGGCGGTGATGAGTGCACCGATTTTTAAGGTCAAGCCAGAGGAGTCGCTCTGGACTGTGCAGCAGATCGTGGAGCAGCGATCGATCCGTCGGTTGGCGGTGACAGGGGAACAAGGGGAGTTACTGGGTATTGTCACCCAGACCAGTTTGCTGCAAGCCCTCAACCCGCTGGAGCTATACAAGCTGGTCCAGAAGTGGGAAGAGAAGGTGGTGCGGCTAGAGGCCCAAAAGGTAGCGCTGCTGGCAAATCGCAACCTTGAGCTCCAGCAACAGGTGGAAGCTCGGACAGCCGCTCTCAACACCAAGGTACAACGAGAGAAATTAGTCGCAGACTTGGCTACCCAAATTCGCTCGTCCCTAAGCCTGCAAACGATTTTGGATACGACTGTGCAGCAGGTGCGGCAAGTGCTCGGCTGCGATCGCGTCAATATTTGGCGGTTTGAAGCCGATCGGGAAATCATTGTCGTGGCGGAATCCACCGACTCGTCCCTGTCTCTGTTGGGCCAACGGGTCAATGAGACCTGCTATAAGCAAGACAATCCTGAGATTTATCGTCAGGGATATGTTCGCGTCGTACCAGATATCTCCACAGCCAACATATCAGACTGTCATCGGCAGATGCTGATCCGCCTCCAGACAAAAGCCAAAATTTTGGTGCCGCTACTGTGTGGCGATGAGTTATGGGGCTTGCTCAATGCCAGCGAAAGCCAGCACCCCCGCGACTGGCAACCGGAAGAAGTTGAACTGATACAAGCCTTATCAGCGCATCTGGCGATCGCCATTGGGCAAGCCACGATCCACCAAAAATTGCAGAATGAACTGGTAAAGCGAGAGCGGATCGAAGCCACCCTGATCGAGAGCGAACAACGCTACGCCTCCCTTGCCGCCGCCGCTCCGGTGGGGATTTTTCGCACCGATGCCGAGGGGCTATGTACCTATGTCAACGATCGCTACTTTCAGATCAGCGGACTCACAACAGGAGCCACTATCGGACAGGGATGGCAACAAGGAGTGCACCCCGACGATCGCGATTGGGTCATTGCCCAATGGGAACAATTCATTCAAGGTAACGACTCTTTTGAACTCGAATATCGCTTTCAACGTCCCGACGGTGAAGTAACGTGGGTTTATGGGCAGTGCGTCGCCGAACTCGATGCCAATGGACATCGGATCGGCTATATAGGCACCATTACCGACATTAGCGATCGCAAACGAACTGAAGTCCGCCTGCAAGAAAGCGAAGAACGCTACGCCAGCCTAGTGGAAGCCGTACCAGTGGGGATTTTCCGCGCCGATGCTAGGGGTAAGTGCATCTATGTTAACGATCGCTGGTTTCAGATCAGCGGACTCACCCCAAAAACCGCTTTCGGGGAAGGATGGCAACAAGGGCTACACCCCGACGATCGCGATCGGGTCATCGCCGAATGGGAGCAATTCATTCAAGGAAATCGCTCTTTCCAACTCGAATACCGCTTTCAACGTCCCGACGGTGCTGTGGCTTGGGTATATGGGCAGTCCGTTCCCGAACTGGATGCAGACGGGCAAGTAGTCGGCTATGTAGGAACTACTACAGACATTAGCGATCGCAAACTTGCCGAAACCGCCCTGATCCAGAGCGAAGCCCACAGCCGAGCCATATTAGCAGCAGTTCCCGACTTCATGTTTCGCATCGGTGCCGATGGTATTTATCGGGGGAGCGTGACAGCCAATCGTCAGCTCGACTTTCTCGGCGGTACAGATTTCGATACCCCAGGTGTGGCGATGGTGGATATGATCTCAGGAGAAATTGCGACGCGACATCTACACCACCTAGAACAAGCCTTACGGACAGGAGAACTGCAAGTTTATGAACAGCAGGTGCACATTGGCCCACGCCTGAAATATGAAGAGGTCAGAGTTGTCAAGAGTGGCGAAGATGAAGCCTTGTTTATGATTCGAGACGTTACGGCTCGCAAACAGGCTGAGCGACAACTCTACCAACTAAACCAACAGCTAGAAGCAAAAGTTGAAGAACGCACCCAAGAGCTTTGGCAAGTCAACAGCCTGCAACGCGCCATCCTCGATTGTGCTGATTACTCCATCATCTCCGTAGACCCAACTGGCATCATCCAGACCTTTAATGCCGCAGCCGAAAGGATGCTGGGTTACAGTGCAGCAGAAGTGGTCGGCAAAGCTACGCCCGCACTCATCCACGATGCAAATGAGGTAATTGACCGGGCATCATCACTCTCTGCTGAACTAGGGCAAAATATTCCTCCCGGCTTTGAGCTTTTTGTTGCCAAAGTACGCCAAGGTATTGTCAGCGAAGAAGAGTGGAGCTATATCCGTAAAGATGGTTCTCGATTTCCTGTGTCGCTATCCATCAGCACCCTCAAGGATGTCAATCAACAAATTATCGGCTTTTTAGGCATCGCCAAAGATATTAGCGATCGCAAACGTGCAGAAGCAGAACTACAGACAGTATCGGATCGCCTCGCTTTGGCGCTCAAATCAGGGGCGATCGGTTGTTGGGACTTCGATCTTGTACAAAACACCGTCTTTTGGGATGAGCGGATGTACGAACTGTACGGTGTCACAAAACAATCTCATTCCCCTCTGCCTTACGACATTTGGGCAAACCGACTACATCCCGAAGACCGCACCGCCACCGAAACATTGCTCCAACAAGCCCTCTTAGGACAAGCAGAATTTGATACCGAGTTTCGAGTGTTGCATCCCGATGGTAGCCTCCACTTTATTAAAGCCTATGGTGTCGTCGTGCCAGATGCCCAAGGCAATCCCCAGAGCATGATTGGGGTCAACTTTGATATTAGCAGAGGCAAACAGGCTGAACTCCAACGACAGCAGTTAATTCAAGAATTATCAGCCTTTAAACAGGCCTTGGATCAGTCTGCAATTGTGGTCATCACCGATCGCCAAGGGGTGATCTCCTACGTCAACGATCCCTTCTGTGCAATCTCTGGCTACTCCCGCGATGAACTCATGGGAAAAACCCATCGCCTAGTCAACTCTGGCTATCATCCCCCTGCATTTTTCCAAGACCTGTGGCAGACCATTACTAGCGGTCATGTTTGGCGCGGTGAAATTTGCAACCAGGCAAAAAACGGTAGCCTGTACTGGGTTGCTAGCACCATTGTCCCCTTTTTGGACGAAGGCGGGCGACCTTTTCAGTATCTAGCCATTCGCTTCGACATTACCGATCGCAAGTTTGCCGAAGCAACGCTTCGGCAGGAAAATACTTTCCGTCAACAAATTGTAGAAAACATGACTGAAGGGCTGTGCGTTTTCTATGAAGTTGAGGAGTTTCCATTTGTCCGCTTCACAGTCTGGAATCAGCAAATGCAAACAATTACGGGTTACACCTTAGAAGAAATTAACCGTCTGGGGTGGTATCACAGCTTGTACCTGAATAATCAAGAATCTCAAAAACAGACGATTGCCGACCTGAAAAAGATACGACAAGGGGGCAACTTAATCGCCGTGGAAAGGGAAATCCGGCGCCCAGATGGACAGTGCCGCACTATCTCCTTTTCCACTTCTATCCTATTGATGGATGATGAACATCTCTATGTGCTTGGCCTGATCCAAGACATTACCGATCGCCAACAGACAGAGCTAGAAAATCGCCTTTTGAAAGAACGCCTCGAATTTCTTCTGGCATCGAGCCCCGCCATGATCTATAGCTGTAAGCCCTATGGCGACTATGGAGCAACCTTCATGAGCAAAAATATCGAAGCCATTTTGGGCTACAAACCAGAAGAATTTTTATCGGAATGTGGCTTCTGGGCTAACCATATTCACCCAGAAGATGCCCCTAGAGTTTTTACACATTTATCGGCTCTATTTGAACACAACACTCATCAGCATGAATATCGATTTTTGCATCGCGATGGTCACTACGTTTGGCTACGGGATGAGCTGCGTCTGCTGCGAGATGAAGAAGGCACGCCAATCGAGATTGTTGGCTATTTTGCAGATATTAGCGATGTCAAACAAACCGAAGAAACCCTAAAACGACAACTGGCAGCAATTGAGGCGGCGATCGACGGCATTGCGATTATGCAAGGAGATACCTACCTCTATTTGAATCAAGCCCATCTAGAATTGTTTGGCTACGAACATCCCCAAGAACTGGTGGGCAAATCTTGGAAACTTTTGTATTCCCAACACGAGTTAGAACGGTTTGAGCGGGAAGTCTTGCCGGTGCTGGGGCGCGATCGCGCTTGGGAGGGAGAGGCGATCGCCACCCGCAAAGATGGCTCTACCTTTGCCGAAGGGCTATCCCTCACCCTCACAGAGGATGGATTATTGATTTGTGTATGCCGCGATATCAGCGATCGCAAACAAATCGAAGCCCAATTAGCAGAGAGTGAAGCTAAATTCCGGCGGCTGGTAGAAGGGGCTAATGATTTGATCTGGTCATGTGAACCCGATGGGATGCTCACTTATTTGTCACCGCAATTCAAGACCATGTTTGGCTGGGACGAGAGTGAATGGATTGGTAAGCCGTTTATATATCTGGTGCATCTAGACGATCGTCCTTTGGTGGTTACTGATTATCGGGAGAATGTCAAACTTGGTAAAAAGTCAAGTGATTATGAGTTCCGACATCGCCACCGAGATGGCAATTATGTCTGGGTGAGAAGCAGCGCCCGACCTGTTATCAATGCTGAAGGGGAATTGATTAGTATCCAGGGAATTATATCGGATATCCGCGATCGCAAACAAGCTGAACTCGCCAGGGAAAGCAGTGAAATCCGCTTCCGCCGTGTGTTTGAGTCCAGTGTGAGCGGCATGATGTTTGCCGATTTTCAGGGGAACATAATCGATGCCAACGATCGCTTCTTAGAGATGGTTGGCTACACTAGGGAGGAACTAAATGCTGGGATGATTCATTGGGATGCCATGACGCCGCCCGAATATGCCCACGCTGATGTTGTAGCGATGGAGCGCCTGATGCAGGAGGGCGCGATCGATTCCTTGGAAAAGGAATACTACCGTAAGGATGGCAGCCGGATTTCTGTGCTGATCGGAGCCGCACTTCTTCCAGGCTCAGAGGATCAAACTATTTGTGTATTAGTAGATATCAGTGATCGCAAACAGGCCCAGAAGGCTTTGCAAGAATCTCAGCAGTTTCTGCAAACGGTACTCGATACCATCCCGCTTTCGGTGTTTTGGAAGAATCGAGAGTCGGTTTTTTTAGGATGCAATCAGCAGTTTGCCAAAACTCTAGGCTTGCCATCTACGACCGAAAGTATAGGTAAAAGAGATTTAGATATTTGCCAGAAAGAAGTCGAGGCGAACGAGTATTGTGCGATGGATCGGCGGTTAATCGAAACGGGTGAAGCTATATTAGGGATCGAAGAAACGCTAACCCTACCCAATGGTAAACCAATATTTCTCGAAACCCACAAGGCTCCCCTGCGAGACTGCTCAGGTAATATTATTGGTCTGGTAGGCACGTTTCAGGATATCACCCATCGCAAAGAAGCCGAACTGAGATTGCAACAACAAGCAAAACAGGAACGTTTGCTGGGAGCGATTACTAAACGGATGCGATCGTCTCTGAATCTGGACGAGATTCTCAATAGCACTGTTGAGGAAATCCATCAGCTATTGCAATCAGACAGAACGCTGGTTTATCGGGTTTTTCCTGAAGGGACGGGGGCTGCCATTGCTGAATCAGTTTCGCCAAATAGGCTTAAGCTTCTGGATATCCTCTTCCCAGAAGAGGTTTTCCCCGAAGAGAACTACGATCGCTATATCCAAGGAAAAGTTTATGCCCTCAACGATAGGGAAGATGAAAATGAGTCAATCTTACCCTGCTTGGTTGAATTCCTCGCAGAAATCCAGGTCAGAGCTAAACTCGTAGTTCCAATTATTCTGAATCAAACCCTCTGGGGGTTGCTGATTGTTCATCAATGCGATATTCCGCGCCAATGGCAAGACTGGGAAATCAATTTACTTAAACAAATTGCTAACCAATTAGCGATCGCAATTCAGCAATCTTACCTCTACGAACAGGTGCAATCAGAGCTGGCTATCCGCAAGGAAACACAAAAGGCGATCGCTTTACAACTGCAACGGCAGCGAACTTTGGGAGAAATCGCCCAGCAAATTCGCGAATCGTTGGATATTAAGGAAATTTTGGCGACTGTGACACAGCAAGTCAAAGAAATCTTGCAAGGCGATCGAATCATCGTAATCCGGCTATGCAATGGCAGAAGTCAAATAGTTGAAGAATCTGTGTTGACCGAGTTTCCCGCGCTCAAAAACCATCACTGGGACGACCAACTGTGGTCTCAAGAAATCCTCAACCACTATTCCCAGGGCAAGCCCCGTATCGTCCCGGATATAATGACCGATATGGGGACTAATTGCTTGGTGGAATACGCAAGCGTTGGTGAAGTCAAGTCCAAAATGGTTGCACCTATCCTGCAAGAAGTCCGAAGCAGCCAAAGCCATAGAGGGGTTGCCCCTGGCCCAACCAACAAGCTCTGGGGGGTTTTAGTCGTCCATGCTTGCCGAGAAAAGCGAGTCTGGCAAGAGTCTGAAGCGCAACTCCTGCAACAAATTGCTAACCAGTTGGCGATCGCGGTTCAACAAGCTAGCCTATTTGAGCAGTTGCAGCAAGAACTCACCGAACGGCAACAAGCCCAGCAGCAACTCACCGAGCGCAACGAACAACTGGCAGTCTCTAACCAAGAACTGGCCCGTGCTACCCGCCTCAAAGACGAATTCCTCGCCAACATGAGCCACGAACTCCGCACCCCCCTCAACGCCATTTTGGGCATGAGCGAGGGGCTACAAGAGCAAGTCTTTGGTATCGTCAATGAACAACAAATCAAAGCTTTACAAACCATCGATCGCAGTAGCTCTCACTTACTAGAGTTAATTAACGACATTTTGGATGTCGCCAAAATTGAATCGGGTCAAATGGAACTCGATTGCACCCCAGTTTCAATCAATCATCTGTGTCAATCCAGTCTGGCATTTATCAAACAACAAGCCCTGCAAAAACGCATCCAGCTAGAGATTAAAGTGCCACTCAATCTGCCCGACTTATTGATTGATGAACGGCGGATGCGCCAAGTCTTGATCAACCTGCTCAACAACGCGGTAAAATTCACTCCTAACGGAGGACGCATCACCCTAGAAGTCAGCCGTCAACAGCCCCGGGCCGACCCAGATTCTGCCGATTCCTCACCCCATTTTTTGGTCAAAGAAACTCTGCAAATTTCCGTCATCGATACAGGTATTGGTATTGCCCCAGAACATATCAACAAACTGTTTCAGCCCTTTATCCAAATCGATGGCGCGCTGAATCGTCAATATGCAGGCACTGGCTTGGGGCTTGCCCTGGTGAAACGTATTGTCGAACTCCACGGCGGGCAGGTGTTGCTCACCAGCACTGTGGGTGTAGGAAGTTGCTTCACGATCGAATTCGAGGGCAGGCACGGGGGCACTGAATTCGAGGGCAGGCACGGGGGCACTGAATTCGAGGGCAGGCACGGGGGCATCGAATTCGAGGGCAGGCACGGGGGCACTGCCCCTACAGGTGCGCCATCCTCTGTTGCCCTGGAATCCCAGACAGAACCCCCCATCGAACCCAGCGGGCCCGAACAGGGAGGCTCTCCCTTAATCTTGGTGGCGGAAGACAATGAAGCCAATATCAGTACGGTGTCGAGCTACTTGAGAGCTAAAGGCTATCGCATTCTCTTGGCGAAGAATGGAGAGGAGGCGATCGCCCTGGCCAAGTCACAAAACCCCAATCTAATTTTGATGGACATTCAAATGCCTGGTATGGATGGCCTAGAAGCTATGCAGCAGATTCGCCTCGATCCTAGGTTAGTCGATGTGCCGATCCTTGCCTTAACTGCCTTAGCCATGACTGCCGATCGCGATCGTTGTCTTGCTGCCGGAGCCAATGATTACCTCACCAAACCCGTTAAGCTGAAGCAATTGGCAAGCACTATTCAACACCTTTTAAATTCCCTGGTAAGATAATTCATGAATGTACCATCTGTTTTGATCGTTGACGACGAACCCGATAATTTTGATGTGATTGAAACTCTCTTGAACGAGCAGGATTATCAATTGCATTACGCTGCCAGCGGGCAAGAGGCGATCGCATCCCTCGACATATTTGATCCGGATCTTATTTTGCTGGATGTCATGATGCCAGGAATAGATGGCATCGAAGTTTGTCGGAAAATCAAAGCCATGTCAAAATGGCAAGCCGTTCCCATCATTATGGTGACAGCATTAAACTCAAAATCCGACCTTGCCCATTGTCTCACTGCGGGCGCTGACGACTTCATTAGTAAACCTGTAAATGCTATTGAACTACGTGCCAGAGTTCACTGTATGCTGCGAATTAAGCACCAGTATGACGACCTGCAAAGCTTACTCAAATTGCGCGAAGATATGGTTAAAATGGTAGTCCACGATTTACGCAATCCCCTGGCTGGCATCTTGCTTGGCTTGGAAATCCTAAAAAGCTTAGAGTATCCTAAAGAACAACAACAAATGCAACTGGAACGAATTTACTCGTCAGCACAAGCAATACAGCTATTAATTGATGATTTATTGCAAATCTATTTACTCGAATCCGGTAAAAATCGTCTCAATTACACTGATATTTATCTGTGCGACCTTATTGAATCTGCTATCTCAAACTTTGAAGGAATCGCTGCTAAAAAAAATCAGTTTATAGTCGCTCAATTGCCAGGACAAAACAGTATAAAAGTCTCGGCTGATGCCACGATGATACATCGAATGCTGGACAATCTCCTCTCGAATGCCATTAAGTTTTCCCCACCCAATAGTCAAATCATAGTGACTGTAGAATTCCTCACATCTGGCAAGGCAAAAATTCAGGTTATCGACTCTGGCCCAGGTGTTCCTGATACATTGCGACAAAAAATTTTTGAGAAATACGAGATTGGAAATCTGATGTCTAATGTCTCTCAAATAGGGTTGGGTTTAGCTTTCTGCAAAATGGTCGTTGAGGCACATGGGGGCGAAATTTGTGTCAGAAACAACCAACCACAAGGAGCAATTTTTGAAATCACTTTGGCCGCATAGCTGACGAGTATCAGATGAAATTATAAAATTTTTACTTTATTGAAATGGTGGCAATTATGTCTCAATTTTCTATCTTAATTGTTGATGATGAGCCGGATAACTTTGATGTGATTGAAACCCTGTTATCAGAGCAGGATTATCAATTGCATTATGCTGCCAGCGGGCAAGAAGCGATCGCATCCCTCGACATATTTGATCCGGATCTTATTTTGCTGGATGTGATGATGCCGGGAATAGACGGCATCGAGATTTGTCGGCAAATCAAAGCCATGTCAAAATGGCAAGCCGTTCCCATCATTATGGTGACAGCATTAAATTCAAAATCAGACCTTGCCCATTGTCTCACTGCCGGTGCTGACGACTTCATCAGTAAACCTGTAAATGCTATTGAACTGCGTGCTCGCGTGCATTCAATGCTCAGAATCAAGGAACAGTATGATAATATCCAGAACTTATACCACATCCAAGAAAATACGCTCAATGTCTTGGACAGCACCCTCAATGAGCTGCGTGGCAACTTAGCTTCTACTCTATCCCACGAACTAAATACGCCCCTCAATGGCATCTTAGGCACGATCGGGTTGCTCAAGGACGATATCGAAAACATGGATATCGCCCAAATCCGTGAGATATTAGGCTGGGCACATGACTCGGCCCGTCGCCTAGAAAAATTAACGAAAAAATTCCTGATTTATTTAGGATTAGAACTATCCGCAAGTCAACAGCACAAGATGGAATCTGCCCGGACTCAATTTGTAGCTTCCGCCATTGAAACCGAGTTGACATACCAGGCTCAGAAGGTCAACCGTAGCAACGATATGTTGTTCACTCTTGAGGAAGCGGATATAGCTCTATCAGACCGATATCTATCAACTATTCTCCATGAATTAATTGATAATGCACTGAAATTCTCCTCACCAGAGACAACTATTAAAGTTAGTAGTCAAGTCCTAGGGGAGATGCTACATTTATCTGTACATGACTCCGGGCGGGGCATGACAGAAGAGCAAATTGCTAAAATAGGTGCCTTCATGCAGTTTGAGCGCAAGAGGTATGAGCAACAGGGCACCGGTATCGGCTTAAAAATTGTCAGGAAAATTGTCGAACTGGCAGGAGGAGAGTTCTCAATTACCAGTATCTATCAAAAGGAAACAACGGTACATCTCACTCTGCCAATTGTCCGCAATTAGCATGAGTTTTTCTATCAAGTCCGGTGGCATCGTTATGGAGATTGAGAAGGAATAAATTTGCTTTGCAGGGAGCGGCAACAGATCAAAAAAGAGGAACTAGCAGGAGAAATATTTGACTCGGAATTAGAGCTTGCTTCTGCGGTAATTCATGGGGTAGAAGGTAAAGAAAAAACCATACACAACCTTACAAAACCTATTAAATTTAACTCGAATCACCCTAATTAATCTTTTGTTACATACTGGCGAATTTTGCCACCGACTTAGTAAGGAATGAGAATTACAGCGGATTCCAGGTTTATAAAGTACACCCCAGAAACCGGGTTTCTTCTGGATTTCTCGCCAGAAACCGGTTTTATTCAAGAAACCCGGTTTCTCTGTACTTCACTTACCTGGAAAGTGCTGTAAATAACTTCCACTCTTGAAAGTGGGATGGGCTCTTATAGCCCGTCCACTCATGACGGGCTATAAGAGCCCATCCCACAATAACAATTAAAATTGTAAGTTATTTAATTCGCGAGCCTAAGTTCTCGTGCAAGCTACAATTGCAGACTGCGGGCGCGATCGCACTTTATCTGCACCCGCTACCACTAAAACCCCGCAAATCGCGCCCGCAGTGCGACAGAATCGGGATTTGCGGGTTCGCGCAGTACCATCGGGCGCTCGGCCATTTTAGATTTTAGATTTTAGATTTTAGATTTGCCATGACTGATGACGATCGGCGTAATGTAAAAATCAAAGTATAACCCTTTTATTTGCCACTCCCCTCATGCCTTTGCCGCGCCTGTTAACCTTAATTGCTGCTTTCTGCCTCGCCCTGGGGCTGATTATTGGGCTGGTGAGTTCCTTAACAGGGCTTTACAGTCAAGTTGCGTTGTCTGCTTCTCCGCTGCTGGCTAATTTGCTGATTTTCCTGATAATTGTACTTTTGGGAACCCTAATTTTTGCGCTGGTTTACTATTTTAGGCTGCTGCAACGCCCCCAGAAAGTTAAGGGAAAACGGCCGATTACTCCGAAGATTCCTGTTGTGAAAAGTGAAGCTGCTTCGGAAAATCTTAAAGCAATTCGGCAACAAGTCGATCGCATTCAAGATGAAGTAGCGCGGCAAGCTTTGCTGTTGAGAGCCCGCGAAATTGAAGCTAGCATGGCTAGGGGCAGCGTTCGAGTAGTTGTTTTCGGCACCGGTTCTGCGGGCAAAACTTCCGCTGTGAATGCGTTGGTGGGGCGGATGGCGGGACAGGTGGGTGCGCCGATGGGAACTACCGAAGTTGGGGAAACTTACACTCTGAAATTGAAAGGAATCGATCGAGAATTAGCAATTACTGATACTCCAGGCATCTTGGAAGCGGGAGTTGCGGGGACTTACAGAGAGGAATTGGCGAGGCAGTTGGCGGCGAGGGCAGATTTGATCTTATTTGTTTTGGACGGTGATTTACGCAAATCCGAGTACGAACCGCTGCGGACTTTGGCGGAAATTGGCAAAAGGTCGATCGTGGTTTTTAATAAAGTTGACCTTTATCCCGACACCGACAGAGATGAAATTCTCGATCAACTGCGGCAGCGAGTCAAAGGTTTTGTATCAGCAATGGATGTAGTAGCAATTAGCGCCAATCCGCAAAAAGTTGTCCTAGAAGACGGCACAATTTTTCAGCCAGACCCGGATATTATGCCATTAATTCGGCGCGTCGCTGCGATTTTGCGAGCCGAAGGCGAAGACTTAATTGCGGACAATATTTTGCTGCAATCTCAGCACTTGGGAGACCAAGCGCGCAAGTTAATTGATGCTCAAAGAAGGCGGCAAGCTGATAAGGCAGTAGAGCGATTTCAGTGGATCGGAGCCGGAGTAATTGCCGTAACGCCTTTGCCAGTTGTGGATTTGTTAGCGACAGCAGCAGTTAACGCTCAAATGGTAGTAGAAATTGCTAAGATTTACGGCTGCGAATTAAATATCGATCGCGCGAAAGAATTGGCATTGTCTCTAGCAAAAACCCTAGCAAGTTTGGGAATAGTTGAAGGGGTAATTCAAGTAGTGTCAAGGGCGCTGCAATTAAGCGTAGCGGGGTTTGTACTTGGCAAAGCAATTCAAGCAGTTAGTGCGGCTTATTTAACTAGAATTGCTGGTAAAAGTTTTATTGAATATTTCCGCCATGACCAAGATTGGGGCGATGGTGGCATCGCCGAAGTTGTACAAAGGCAGTTTCAGTTAAATAGGAAGGACGAGTTTGTCAAAGCATTTGTCAAAGATGCGATCGCCCGCGTTGTCGAACCTTTGAACATTTATCAGCAGGAATCGGAACCTGAATTAGAAATGTCAGCCGAATTGGAAGCAGAACCTTTGTATCAGCCACCACAACAAGACGATTGGGAAACTTACAGCAACAAACGAAACGATGACTGGTAATGGGCAAAACAGGGAATTGGGCAAACAGGGAATTGAGAATTGGGTAATTACGATCGTTCAATGAGATGTTCCCTGAGTATGCTTTGTTGAATTTTATTAAGAAATTTTACAATAATTTTACACAGGGGGGAGACTCCGGGGGGAGCAAGTCAAACCGAGCGATCGGATGGAACACAATTTTGATAAGATTGAAGATTGACAACAAAATTTGCTATTGTGCGTCCGGGTAAAAACAATGAGCGATCGACCAATTATTCTCGGTATTGTCGGAGACAGCGCAGCGGGCAAAACCACCCTGACGCGGGGAATTGCCCAAGTATTGGGACCAGAAAATGTCACTGTGATTTGCACTGACGACTATCATCGCTACGACAGAAAGCAGCGGACCGAAATCGGAATCACAGCATTGCATCCCGACTGCAATTATCTCGATATCATGCAGCAGCACCTTAGCCTGCTGCGTACCGGACAAGCAATTCTCAAACCCATCTACAACCACACGACAGGTACATTTGACCCGCCGGAATATATCAAGCCCAGCAAATTTGTCATAGTTGAAGGTTTGCTGGGTTACGCAACCCGAACAATCCGCGATTCTTACGACGTAAAAGTGTATCTTGCTCCTCCCGAAGAGTTGCGAACTCAGTGGAAAGTTAAGCGCGATGTCATGAAGCGCGGTTATACTGAAGAACAGGTGCTTGCAGAAATAAAAAAACGGGAACCAGACTCTGAAGACTTTATTCGTCCTCAGCGCAAATCGGCCGACGTTGTAGTTAGTTTTTACCCGCCCGAAGCGGAAAATGAATCAAATTTGAGCGTCCGTTTAGTGCTCAGACCGACAATTCCTCACCCTGATTTTACTGAAATTTTAGGTCGAGGCAGCGAGAGTTTTAAACCTGCAATTCGCTTGGGACTCGATCGGGATATGGGCAAACCTGTTGACGTTTTGGAAGTAGACTCCCACGCTACCAGCGAGCAAGTAAACGAACTGGAAATGATGTTGTGCGGCGAGTTGCCCCACCTGCGGGGATTTTGTTCCGCCCAAGGCAACCCGGAAATTGGCAAACTGATCGGCACAACTGGCGAAGTTTTGCAAAGTTACCCGCTAGCTTTGACGCAGTTGCTGGTTGCATATCACATGATGAAAGCAATTCATGTGTATTAGTTAGTTGGCAGTTAGCAGTTGTTGGTTGTTAGTTGTTATTGCAATGATTAATAACCAATAACTAATGTACTCGCAAAGTCTGGTTAACAGTGCCTAATTGCTGAAGTGGCATGGAGACTGGCAACTGACTTTGAGGTGCGGGCACCATTTCGCCTCGGAAGTCAAGGAGGGTAACAAGGAGCAGGTAGGCAACTGCTAAAACTATAGAAATCACTCCAGTGATAATAGCAACAAGTTTTGAACGTTCCATAATTGAGAAAATTTTAACTACAGCTAATATTAGTTTAACATTAAAAATAGCAATTATTACTTAACTTATGCAATAGAATATAATCAGGTGCTAGTTATTTCTCTGACAAAAATGGAACCTCTTGTAGATGCGCCAACTTCCATCGAGATGCCCAGAGCTACCCCAGTGGTGGAAACATTTAATCTGGGGAAGTTCTACCGTACTGGCTTCTGGATGAATGAAAAAATTGAATCGCTCAAAAATTGCACTCTGACTATCTCTGAGGGGGAAACTTTTGGGTTGTTAGGGCAAAATGGAGCGGGGAAAACTACGCTGCTGAAAACTTTGCTGGGTATAGTGCGGCCCACTTCTGGCCGGGCGCTGCTGTTGGGGAGGCCTTTGGGCGATCGCACTGTGAAGCAGCGAGTCGGCTATTTGCCAGAAAATCCCTATTTTTACGATTATCTCACGGGTTGGGAATTCTTGCAATTTGCGGCGGGGTTATTTCAAATTCCCTCCTCGATTCAGCGACAGCGAATTCCCAATTTGCTAGACTTAGTTGGGCTATCTCAATCGGCGGCAATTAAAAAACAGTTGCGCCAGTATTCTAAGGGAATGCTGCAACGGATCGGCATGGCTCAAGCTTTGATTAACAATCCAGATGTGGTATTTTTAGATGAGCCGATGTCTGGTTTAGATCCGATGGGACGCTATCAGATGCGGGAGATAATTTTATCGCTGAAAAATCAAGGAAAAACAATTTTTTTTAATTCGCATATATTGTCGGATGTGGAGAAGATTTGCGATCGAGTGGCAATTTTGGCTAAGGGTGAATTAATCTGCATGGGTGCGATCGATGAACTTTTGGGTAATACTGAAACTTACCGGGTTGAAGGTAGGGGAGGCCACTTGAATATCCTGCAAAAATGGATACCGGATATGGAAGTTGATAATGATTTGTGGTACGGTCATTTGCAGGGCGATCCGAAGGAGTTTATTTCTAGTCTGAGCGGTACGGGAGGGCAGTTAATTGGGATGAATTTGGCTAAGCCTAGTTTGGAAGAGTTTTTTATGCAGCAACTGCAAGAAAGAGGGATTTATTCTAGTGGTTGAAGTATAGCCTTTTGAGTTCTCATAGGAGGTACTCATGGGCATAGGGCATACCTCACTTTTTTTGAGAAAGGCTATATCTTAAAAGACGTAGATTGGGATTGATGGTGGCGCGGGGGCGGGTTTACGAGATTGTGGGTTTTGGGCAATTACAGCATATTCCATGTATATGCGGTACACACAATCTTGTCGTAAGCATCGGTGCGTCGCCACCAGTCAATCTGCAAGTTTCATTAAACATGAGCAGATCCGCACCCTACATAACTACAAGATTTAATATCATACAAATCCGAATCAAAATGTACAGGTTATATTATGTCCGGTAGCATCTATGATGTCGCACCATTCCTGTGGAACCTGTAGGGGCCCGTGAGCCAATAGCTTGAAAAGTTGCAGACAGGTTAAATAAACCCACCCCAACCTACCCAAAAACCCTTTATTGACGGCCGGTGCAACATCTCAGATAGCCAGCGGGGACGGGTTTATGAGATTGTAGATTATGGGCAATTATTATTGGTGAACCCGCCCCTACAAGATTTAACATCATACAAATCGGAATCAAACGGAAATGATATTATTTGTGTGTTCGTCGCACCCGATCGCCCTAATGCAAATTTGTTAACTTGGCTAAAACTGATATCTTGCACCATTCTCAATTAGCCGTAGGGGCGGGTTCGCCAACAGCCTTAAAGCTTGCAAATAGGTTCTATAAACCCGCCCAACCCCACGAAAAATCCTCTTATTGATATTGTTGCAAGATGTCAGCTAAAACGGTGGCGAAGAGAGCGGGTTCGATCGGCTTTGTTAAGTGTTCGTTGTAACCAGCGGCGATCGCCCGATCGCGGTCTTGTTCGCTAGCATAAGCTGTCAGCGCCACGGCCGGCAAGCGCTTGATTTTGTCGGATGCGGACGATCGCACTGTGCGGATCGGCGAGTAGCCGTCCTCAACCAGCATAGCGATATCACGGACTAAAATATCCGGCGGCGACTCCTCTCAACTGCCCCTTCTTACTCCGAGGCTGTTTGAGTGGCAGTGTCACCGTAAATGTCGCACCCTTGTCTTTACCGGGACTTTCCGCAGTCACAGTGCCCCCGTGGAGTTGCACCAAGTGCTCGACGATCGCCAATCCCAGTCCCAAACCGCTGTCAGCCCTAGTTTTCGAGGCGTCTGCTTGTCGGAAGCGATCGAACACGTAGGGCAGAAACTCAGCAGGAATGCCCTTTCCGGTATCGCTGACAGTAATTTGCACGTAATTGGGTGATGAAGAATCGCTAACAGCCACCGCAGACAAGCGCACTTGCACATTTCCCCCCGAAGGCGTAAACTTGACGGCGTTAGTCAGCAAATTCCACACTACCTGCTGCAACCTCTGGGCGTCGCCCCACATCAAGCTGACTGCGGGGTCAAGTTCTAACGAAACGGTGACAGACTTGGCATCGGCTGCCAAACGAACTGAATTATTAGCCGCCTCGATCGTCCTTACCATGTAGAACCAGCCGGGTTTCAGAACCAGTTTGCCTTGAATAATCCGGGAAACATCGAGCAAATCTTCCACTAGCTGGATCTGCACCTTCGACTGACGCTCAATGGCTTCCAAACCCGAAGCTAATTTATCTTGGTTGTTGGGGTGGGCGCGCAGGATCTGTGCCCACCCCTGAATCACATTTAAAGGCGTTCGCAATTCGTGGGAAAGAGAGTCTAGAAACTCGTCTTTCCGGCGGCTGATAGCTTCTGCTTCCGCCCGCGCGGCTTGTTCGCGCTCGAGCAACTGAGCGCGCCCGGCCTCGACTTGCTTGCGATCGCTGATGTCGGCGACGATCGACATACAGTTGATATTGCCGTTGCTGTCGCGGACTGGAGTTGCCCACAAACTGATGTCGATCGAGCTGCCGTCTTTCCTTTGGCGGTAGGTTTCCATGCCCGCGATCGCCTTTCCAGCGCGAATTCTTTTCAAATTAGCCGTGAATTCCTCCCGCTTGTCTGCGGGAACGCAGGGCACAAATTGACCTACCGCTTCTGATTCATTCCAGCCAAAAATCCTCTCGGCGGCTGGGTTCCACATTTTCACAGTGCCGTCGTCGCAGTCCAAAACGGTAATTGCTAGGGGACAAGCCTGAATCAAGGCTTCTAAAGTTTGATGGATGTGCGATCGCGCTGCTTCTGCTTCTTTGCGATCGCTGATATCGACGTTCACCCCGATCATCCGCCAAGGCAAACCGCGATCGTCCTGAAACACCTTAGCCCTGCAAGCAATCCAGCCCACGCTTTTGTCCGGGCGGCAAATGCGGAACTCTATGTTTAATTCCTCCCCGGAAGCTGTCGCAGCTTGCACCTGCTGTTGAGTCAAAGTGCGATCGTCTGGATGCACCATTTCCACCCAAGTTTGATAGCTGTCGATACCGCCTGCAGGCAGCCCGTACAAAGCCTCTAACTCCGGCGTACAGGCGACCTCGTTGGTTTGGATGTTCAATTCAAAACTTCCGATTTTGCCTGCTTGCTGAGCGATTTGCAGCCGTTGTTGATTCTTTTTGAGTTCTGCTTCCACCCGCGAGATTTCGGTCAAGTCGATGTAGAATGCGACGATCGTCTCTGGTTCGCGGTTGTCCGCGCACAGAGTGGTTCCGCCCATCAGAATCGGCACGCGACTGCCATCTTTGCGGATATACTCTTTCTTGAAAGGAGTTGCGACTCCCTGAACCCGCAGTTCCCCGGCCGCTAAGGCGTCGAGATGCAGGTATTCGGGGGGGGTCATTCTGTCCCACCGTATTTTACCGGAGAGCAAGTCTGAGCGGGTGTAGCCGATCATGTTGAGCAGGGATTGGTTGGCGTAGGCGATGCGGCCGCTAAAATCGCCGATCGCAACTCCGAAAATATTTGACTCGAACAGCCGCCGGAATATGGCTTCGCTTTGCTGCATTACCCGTTTTGCTTGGTTGCGATCGGTAATTTCGGCAATCACGGTGCTGACTCCCAGGAGTGTTCCTGATTGATCGCTCACGGGGTAAAAGCTGATTTGCCAATCCCGCAAAACTCCTGGCTGTTGCTTGGTTTCTGCCTTAATTTCCAAGTCGAGCACGGGGGTTTGTGTCGCCAGCACTTGGCGGTAAATTCGCTCTACAATATCTGCCATTTCGGGAATTACTTCTCTAACGGTGCGCCCGATGTGTTCTGGGATCGATCGGCCGTTGATCGCAGCGAGGCATTCGTTCAGGCGGATGTAGCGCAAATTTGTATCGACAAAGCACAGCCCGACTGGTGTGGTTTTGTAAACTAAGTCTAGTTCTGCTAGTTGGCGGCGAATGCGTATTTCGTTTTCTCGAAGTTGATTTTGGGCTTGTTTGCGATCGGTGATATCTAGTACGAAGAATGCTCCTTTGTCTGTGCATCCTTGGAAGTTTCCGCCGCCGACTAAAACTGGGAACCGCGTGCCGTCTTTGCGGATGTATTCTTTTTCAAAAGGCGCGCAACTTCCTGATGCTTCGACTTGCGCGAGGGCAATGCGATCGAGTTCTAGATATTCTGGCGCCGTTAGTTCTAACCAGCGGATCTGTCCCGAAACTAAGTCTTCCCTCGTATATCCGATCATTTCCAGCAAGGCGTCGTTAGCGTCAGTAACTTCCCCGTTGCCATCCCAGAAACCGATGCCTATCATGTTAGATTCTACCACACTGCGGAAGCGCATTTCGCTTTCCCGCAAAGCTAATTCTGTTTGTTTTGCTGCGGTAATATCTGTGATAATTAGGCCAACTCCGATTATTTCTCCCATTTCATTTTTCACTGGGTAGTAGTTGGCTACCCAGTAGCCGAAATATCCTGGTTTTCCATCAGGTTCGCCGCTAAATTCTATGTTTAAAACAGGCTGACCGGTGTCTAAAACTTGCTGAATAATCGGGGCAAATTTGGCGGCGGATTCTGGCAACAATTGCCGGAAATCTTGGCCGATATGCTGTTCGGCGGGCAAACCGTGGAGTTCTGCTAAGACTTTATTGATACGGATGAAGCGCATTTCGCGATCCAGAAAGCAAATGGCTAGGGGAGATGCTTCTAACAGCGCGTCAATTAAGGCAAAGGATTGCGATGTTTGAGATAGTGCTTGTTGCGCTTCTGCGTAAAGTCTGGCGTTGTCTAGGGCGATCGCCACGCGGTATGCTAAATCTTCTAGCATTGCCATGTCTTCTGCACTGTAGCGGCGGCCAAACTTTGAGGTAAAGCAAGTGATGGAACCCATTACCCGCCCGCGAGCTCTCAGCGGTACGCAAGCGTGAGATCCGATATTGAGCGATCGCAATATTTCCAATTCTGCTGCATTTTCGGCTCCTGCTGCTAAAATCTCCTCATCCACTTCGGCAATTAGTTCGGATTTGCCGCAGCGGATTACCAGCGGATAGCCGTTAACAGCATTTTCGGCGATCGAACTGCGGATGCTGAAGTTATTAATAGTCTCAACTGTGGAGGGTTCTGCGTGAGCCACAGCGACTAGACGCACTTTTGACCCCGTTTCGGTCAAATGAATGCAGCACCCATCCGCGATCGAATTTATTGCTAATTCGGCTACCTTTTGCAGCACCGTTTCCCCGTCAAACGCATCAGCCAGCATTTTGCTGACTTCTGCTAAAAATGCCGACCGCTGCTGTTCTATTTCCGCTTTTTCCCTTGCTGTTTGCTCAATTGTTAACTGCAATCTTTGAGTTTCCGCAAGTTTTATTTCTGTGATATCGCGGGCGACAATTAAGGCTGATTCTGGTACGCCATTTTTGTCAAATTCTGGAACTACGCGGGATTGATAACTTCGGATGCCGTTGATTGAGAAAGCCTGAAATTCTACAATTTCTTCTTGACCTGTTTCTAACACTTTGTGCAGGGTTTCATCCCACATCTGGCACTGTTCCGGCGGTATTCCTATTTCTTGACTGGTTTTACCAAGGAAGAATGAAATTGGTTTTCCTTGGCTTCTTTCAACGGCTTGATTGACATAAATATAACGCAGCTCTTTGTCAGTGCGGATAATTATATCTGGCGTATTTTCTAGCAGTGTTCTCAGTTGCTGTTCGCTATTTGCCAAAGCTGCTTGCGCTTGTTGTCTTTCCGTGACATCTCTCACCGTACCCACGTATCCGATGAGTTCGCCGGAGTCGGAAAACATCGGCGAGGAACAAACGTTAATCCAGCGCACAATCCCCTCTGGTGTTTGCAGGCGATACTCGATCGCATATTCCCCACCTTGCCGAGTATAATCCAGCCATCGGCTCAATACGCGATCGCTGTCTTCCGGGTGAATGCACTTCTCCCAACCGTCTCCTAAAAGTTCTGTCAAACTCAAGCCGCAAATAGCCTGACAGCGTGGGTTTGCATAGGTGTAGCGCCCCTGGGAATCGGCCATAAAAATGCCGACAGGCGAACAGGAACTTAAACAGCGAAATCGTTCTTCTTGAGCTTGCAGCGCTTCTTTAGCTACTGTCAGTTCTGCTGTGCGTTCTTTGACGCGAGTTTCTAGGTTAGTGTAGGATAATGCTAGGGCTATTTCCGCTTTTTGGCGGTCAGTAATATCGATGCCAGTTCCTATCACATATTCTACCAAACCATCGCCATCTAAAGTTACAGTGTTACACCAAGAAATTAAGCGCTTATCCCCATTCTTTGTGCGCCAATAATTTTGATACTCGCTGTTAAAATTTTCAACTTTTAATTGTCTAAAAATTGTTTTTACTGGCTCTACTTCTTCGGAGATCAAGAACACATCCCAAACACATTTATTGAGCACTTCTGCTGTCGAGTAGCCTGTTGTTTTTTCGCAAGCTTGGTTAAAGCGCACAATCCGTCCTTGGTTGTCTAGGACTACAATTAAGCAAGCCGTCGTGTCAATTACTTTGGAAATAATATTACGTTCAATTTCTATTTCTGGTTCTGCGAACTTTAAGCCAGCATACCAAGCGATAACCGCAGCGGCAAAAAGTAAGATTGCAGGAACTTCCTCGAAGAAAAAAAGTAACAGAGTTGTCAGCAGTAAAGCCGTGCCGGCACTAAATGTAGCAATACTGTAAGATTTAATGGGTAAGGGCAAGACCTGAAACCGACTCATTTTGGTTGACCTGTAGCGATGGCGCGATCGGATCAAATCTAATCGCTTATTCAGTGGACAAAAGTGGATTATGCGGCATAACTGTATCCATCGACTCTATGAACCCCAAGGCAATATTTAGCCCTAACGGGGCTAACCTTGCCCACCTGTGTAACCATTTCAAACACCCCCGTTGCGCGAACACTTAAGCGCCCAACATGAGTTCCGGCAAATTTCCCAGTAGGCAAAATAGCACGAATTATATCGCCAGTTTGAAAGCCAAAAAAAGCTTTCTGTCTAGTACGATGTCTGATGGGAAACCCATATTTGTTAGTCGTGCACATTCGGCGAGTTCCCCATCCTTTTGCAGTTATCAGTAAGGGCTTGGTAATTTTTATCGACAACTTTTCCACCACGCCAACACAAGCAGCGTCTAAGTAGTGACGCTTTTGAACACCTAATTTGACGCGATTGAATTTGGTTCGGCCACCAGTCCCAAGGGAGACTGGCAATCCAGTTTCTTTAAGCCTTTGATACAATGACCATCGGGTAGAGTTAACCGCAGCAGCATCTTTTAATGGTAATTTTGAAGCGGCTAAAATCCGCCTGAGAACATCAGGTTTCTTACTTAGGAATTTCTCAATTGGGTCATTTCCTTTTTTCTGGTTGCAATCATGGCAAGCCAAGGTAAGGTTGCTAACCCGATTTGTCCCCCCTTTGCTCGACGCCAAAATATGCTCAATTTCTAACCGAGTATTTTCTACTCCACAGTAAGCGCATTTCCTTCCCCATTTTGCTAACAAATATTCCTTGACTTCAAACCCTGCTAACTCGCCTCTTTGATACTCTGTACCACTGATTTCCGGGTTCATCAAAGCTTGCGTATCAAACCGTACTAACTCCTGAGAAATACCCGTAATAGGCGCCCACTTTATGAGCCTATTCACCCAAGTTAGAGTAGTTTTCACTCGATGATCTAGCGTCGGAGCTAACCAGCCTTTTTTACGGGTTCTATTGAGAAATCGTGGTTGACGATAACGAGTTTTACGATGCCGCCGATTACGACGAATGGCTCTGCGGGATTCCAATGAATCTTTGATCGCTTGCCCACGATGGGTTAATTCAGCACCCCAGATAACCGCATCATTCGAGAGTAATGCTAGGCCAGTAGTTTTAGATCCCGGGTCTATTTTTAACTGGATAGGCTGAGTTATTTCTGCTGATACAGTTTTTAAGATGATCGTAAAAGGAAAGTGACGAAAAACGGCAGCTTTTCTTTGGGTAAGAAGTAAACGAGCTAACCCTGGATGAACAGGATTAAGGGGGCGTTTGTTGGTGTCAATAACAAAGACAAAGTTGGACATCTTATTTAAAACTCTGATTGCTCAGGTAATTTTTTCCTCGTCAAAGTTACTCCGGCTTGTTTGGCTCAACTCACTTCCTTAGCTAAATACAGATGTTTAAAGTTGAACGACAGAGCAAAAAGCTGGAAAGCACTTTTTGGTGTCTTGACCGGAGTAACGTAGCTATTTGCTGAGACTGGCTATCTCTCACCAAATGCACGGCTTGTCCAGTGTTGTTTAGTGTTTAGCCGATAGCACTATTGCTTATGTCGATGAAACAACCTTGTTAAAACTTAGTTAAAACTAAGTATTTATTTTTTCTATACAAAACCACATTTGTCGGCTCTGTGCCATCTTCCCAGAGACAGATTGGCTGCGGGATTGCTGCTGAAGCAACTGCTATCATAGATCCAGAGACAAATTAGATTATCTAATTTCTGGGAGCAATAAGCGAGTGAATCACAAGCTGGCCAAAATTATCGGATTATTTTTCGCAGCCGCCACCCTCTTTGGATTCGTCGGTTACGCGCTTCAAAATCCCAACTTCGCCAGCAGCTCACCGATGTCGATCGGCTTCCCCAATCTTACCACCGCGGCCGTCGGGGCGATCGACAACAAACGATCCCAAATCTATCTCAACGGAAATTGGCAATTTGTCCCCGCAGTTGGCAACCCCCAAAACCCCCCCGTCTCGCCAAATTGGGGATCCATCCAAGTACCCGGAGACTGGCAAAAAGAAAACAACCAATCCGTACCTGGAATCATCACTCGCGGCAGCGGCAAAGATTGGGAAAACTTCAACAGTAAACAACTATCAAAAGCTTGGTATCAGAGAAAAATAGACATTCCCGGCGACTGGACAAACCGCCGAATTTTTCTCGACTTAGCCAGAGTCAGCACCGATGCAGTCATCTTTGCCAACGGCATTAACTGCGGTCAAATCCCCTGGCCCTACGGCACTATTGAAATTACCAAAGCAGCAAAACCAGGTCAAAACACCCTATCTATTTTAGTCGTGGCAGTATCCGATGAAAAGGAAAAAGCCGTCATCATGGGCCCCACAGAAATCTACACAGAAAAATCCAAATTGGAATCGCGGGGAATCATCGGCGAGGTAAGGCTTCTGAGCCTTCCCCCAGGCCCGTTAATTAGGGACGTATTCGTCCAAACTTCCACCCGAAAAAAGCAAGTTAAATTAGATATTGAACTCAAAGACGTTGCCCAAAGCGGTCAAGTAGAAATAATAGCGCAAATGCTGGACGAAAAAGGCAAAATAGAACAAAAATTTACTGGCACGGCCAAGGTTCAAGCTAAACCTATTCAAACCGTCCAAGTTCAGTGGAATTGGCCAAATCCCCGTCTTTGGGATGTCGGGCAACCAAACCTTTACACCCTACAATTAGAAGTAAAAGGCCGCGGCATTGACACGCAATACGACCAACCTTTTGGCTTCCGCGAATTTTGGATAGAAGGGCGCAAATTTTTCTTAAACGGAACTGAATTTCGGCTGCGACCAAACTTGCACTCCGATACTTGGCAAGGCGGCACAGTAGAAGTTGCTGATAGCCTAATTGATGGCTACGTAAAAGCAGGTTTTAACATAACAGAAATGTGGCCTTGGAATCACGACGAACGGGGTAGATGGCACTTCCGAGAGTTATTTTCCGAAAGAGCAGACCTCAAAGGTTTTCCCATTATGGCTCCCGCTTTAGACATTAGTCCTATCGCTTGGAACGGCAAGTGGAAGAACCCCCTGTGGAAAAACCGCTGGAAAGACCGAATGGTGATTGAAATGCGCCGCTACCGCAATCATCCATCAGTATTAATGTGGGCGACAAGTCCTAATTTTTTCGGCAACGCTGACGATTTAAATCCCCGTCGCATCGGCAAAAGCAAAGTAGAAGGAACTCTCAGTCCCTCGGAAAACCAGCGTTTGCGGGTCAACACTCCCCTAGGTAATGACGCTATAGCTGCGATTAAATCCGCTGACCCCACCAGACCTGTGATGGTACACCAAGGCGCACACTTCGGCGATGTTTATGCGCTGAATTCTTATTTAAATCTGATTCCCTTGCAAGAACGAGAAGAGTGGATTTCTGAGTGGAGCAAAACCGGGGAAAGGCCCTACATGGCAGTCGAGTTTGGGACTCCTCTGCACGCAACGATGATGCGGGCCCGCAAAGGTTTTGGTCAGGCAATTGTCAGCGAACCTTGGATGACTGAGTTTGCGGCAATTTATTTTGGCAAGCAGGCTTACGAGTTGGAAACTGCCGCTTATAAATCTAAAATTCGCGAGCAGTTTATCAATGGTCAGGAGTATCAAAACTGGCATATTAAAAAAGAGTTGGATTTTGCACCCGCTTTTCAAAAGTTGCAGCAGTTATTCAGTACAAATACTTGGCGGAGTTGGCGGACTTTTGGAATGTCTGGGGGGATGATTCCTTGGAATGACGGACATGGTTGGGAAGTTTCCGAAGCTGGCAGAAAAAAGGTGGATATTGGGGGATTTCAACCGGGTCGCCGGGGAGTTTATTTGAAGCAAGTCTCGAATAATCTTTTGAATTATTTGCAGCCCGAAGCTTATACTGTTCATCCTGGGGGCGAGGCGATTATGAATAATAATAGCTCGACTTTGGCTTGGATTGCTGGTGCTAGTCCGGTTTTTACTGCGAAAGATCACAATTTGTTTGTGGGCGAAAAACTGGCAAAGCAAGTAGTGTTAATTAACGATAGGCGGACGCCGCAAGAATTTGCGTTTAATTGGCAGGTTTTGGTGGGGGGAAAAGAAGTAAAAAAAGGCGAGGAAAAAGGCCGGATTGAGGCGGCAGGAACGCTATTTTTCCCAATTGACGTAAAATTGCCAAATACCATTCCTAGCAAGGCTGACGGCGAGATTCGCTTGACGGCACGGGTGGGCGATCGATCGCATTCTGATACATTTGCTTTCCGCGTTTTTCCCAAACAATCCAACATCAAAGATGCGGTGACAATTTTCGACCCAGCGGGCAAAACATCGGCCATGTTAAAACAATTAGGTTATCAGCTTGTACCGTGGAATGGTTCGCAAGTTTCATCGCTATTAATTATCGGTAGGGAAGCATTTTCTAGCGGGGAAAATTGGCCGGGAAGTTTAGAAAGTTTTGTGCGAAACGGCGGCAAAGCAATTGTGTTTCCTCAACGCAGGGAATGGCTGGAAAATACAGGTTTCCGAGTTGCTGCCCACGTCAGCCGCCGCGCTTATCCAGTTGACAGCAACCATCCCGCAATTAGCGGTTTAGACAGTGAAGATTTGCGGGATTGGGTGGGGGAAAGCACGTTGCTTGAAGCTTATCCAGATACGATCCAAACTGGCCCTAATTTGAGTCCGGCAAATAAACCTTGGTACGGCTGGCGTTGGGGAAATCGTGGCGGTGTCAGCAGCGCTTCAATTGAGAAACCGCACCGCAGCGGTTGGCGCCCAATTTTGGAATCTGAGTTTGATTTAGCTTATTCGCCGCTGATGGAATTGGATTACGGAAAAGGGCGGCTGATTTTAAACGAGTTGGATTTGGAAGATCATTATTCTGTAGATGCTGGGGCGGCGCAGCTAGTGCAACAAATTGTGAGTTACGGGATGAATTCTCCGGTACTTGGAAAGCCGGATCAAGTGGTTTTAATTGGGGGAGATGAGGATGCCCAAAAGTTGGACAGTTTGGGGGTAATTTATCAGCGCGCTAGTTCGCTTTCTAATGATGTTGGTTTGGTGATTGTGGGGAGAGAAGTGAATCTGAAAGATGCAGCTTTGCGCGGTTATTTGAATGCTGGCGGGAAGGCGTTTTTCTTGCCGCGTCAAGTGCCTGCTGCGGGTTTGGGCGTGGGTTTGCAGCAAGCGCAGGATTTTGGGGGTTCGCTGGCGGTTCCGAGTTGGGATGAGGTGAAGGGGGTTAGTGCTTCAGATTTGCGATCGCGCTCTTTTTATGATACTTGGTTGATTAAGTCTGGGGGAGAAGTCGGTGCTGACGGTTTGTTAAGTCGGGTAAAAGTTGGCAAGGGTGTGGCGATTTTTTCTCAGATTGAACCTGACAGTTTGAATGCTGATACTAAGACTTATTTGCGTTTTACTCGCTGGCGGCAAACCAGGGCAAATGCTCAGATTTTGGCTAATTTAGGGGCGAGTTTTAAGGCGGATGAATCTGTGTTTAACGGTTCGAGTCGCGAGTTTTATCACTGGGATTACAGAACGGATTTTGAGAAGGGGGATGATCCTTATCGGTATTATAGATGGTAGGATTTTTTAACCGCAGAGGGCACAGAGGACGCAGAGGAAGAGAAGAGAGAGATGAATAATGCTGATTTTATTATACTGTTAAATATCAAAATCAAAGGTCAAAGTGTCGCCTGAAGCGCGGGTCTAGTTTGTCGGTTTTCTTTTGGTTGCAGGTGCCGCAGAGGGTTTGCAAGTTGCTGATGTCGTTGCTGCCGCCGCGCGCTAGGGGGATGATATGATCGATCGTCAGTTGGGTTTCTAGTTTGGTTTGGCCGCAGCTTTGGCATTGGTATTTATTGCGATCGAATACATATTTTCTGACTTCTGGAGGAATGGGGATTCTGGGGGTTTTAGACATGATGATTTTTAACCGCAGATGAACGCGAATGAACGGGGATGTTTGATGGACTAGCTGGGTGAGTTTTCTTGATTGAGAAGTTGGCGACGCAAATCATCGAGGGGGGATTCGGGTTTGCTAGTTTCTGATTCGTTGTTTTCTGGTGTTTCTTCGACTTCTGGTTCGTCGGGGCAAAATTCTACAATGACTCTGATTTTAACTTTACCTTTTTGCCAACCTTTAGCCCCTATTTTTAAGGCTTCACAGTCTATCCCGTCACGAAACCATTGTTGTTGGAAGCTATATCTACTCTGCGGATTATATTTACTGGTATTTATTTGTAATCCTGGAGTCTTACATAACTCCTGAAGTGCAGATTCTAGCCGAGGCAAAAATGACTGGCTCATTTCTGCTCTAAGCCTACCTACTTTAAATATCTTAGATTCAAAGGAAAAAACATCATCATTTCCGTAATTTTCTAGAAAAATATGTTCTTGCATATTGATGGTTTATTTTTTCAAAAGACTCTATTAACGATTATCGGGTATCGCCTCATTTTTGGCAAGAATCGCGGCGAATAGAATTCGCGGCTATACAAACGATGTCCGCAGGACGCCGACTAAGAATGTTTTCAACCCGCGAAGGCGGGTTTTGTCTGTGTAGCCGCGATTTCCAATCGCCGTAATTCCGAGCACCAAAATTGCAATCATTCACCATCCACCGCAACGCTATCATTTTGCCCAATTACAGGCAACAAATGCTCGTGCAGCTTCATCGCCTGCAAACAACTATTAATCCCAGAAACCGCCCGATCGTACTCTTTGATCTTTTCTTCATTCTCAGCTTGCCGCCGCAGGTTTCCAGCAATCTTTTCCTCCGCTTCCTGTGCCAAAGTTTGCTCCAAATAATCGCGGGCTTGACTGTATTTCTGCAAAATATCATCAGCTTGCTTTTGCGCCAGCGGCAACAAATGCTCTTTCAGGGTTTGGTTGACAGTTTGGCGGAAAGTTTGCCGAATAGTTCTAGATACTTTTGGCTCAAAATCTAGCCGCAATAATTGCCGAATTGCAGGTTGGGCGTCCACCATGTTTTCGCAGTCGAAACCTTGAGAAGTTTGCTGCAATGTTTCCCGGAATTGATAAATCGAAAATGTGCCTTCGTCGTAAAAACGGGGACTTTCTCGCACGTAGCGATCGCACTCCACCCCAGCCGCATTTACCAAAGCATCAGAAACCCGCTTTGATAACTCCTCTAACTGCTGTTCAATGCCCCCATCATTCCCCAACAACCGATAGAGTAATCGATAGTATTCAGACTTGCGAACGCTGTCTTTCAAATACTGGAAATAATTATCAACCAGTGACTTAGTAGCCTCTACTAAAATATCTTCCAACTGATTCGCTAAATAATAAAGTGCTTCAACTAAAACAGCAATTAAAGGTGCTGTAGCATTGCGGGGATGATTGCGTAAAGTGCGTCCGTAAGCCGCCTCAACAGAAAATCCGTCTAACAATTCATCCAAGCGGCGGATCATCCGAGATTGCAGTTGCCGAAAGTCTGTATCGAAAATATCGCATCTGTTCATAATCATTTCATTGACTTCTTCGGCGATATGTTCCCGAAAATCCTGTCCGACTTGCTGCAATTCTTGATTTAGTCGCAAAAGTTCTTGTGCTTTCATCGCTTCAATTTCGCGGGGCTGGCTGTCCAAATTCCGCTGAATTGTTTGGTAGTGTTTCCGCAGTTGAATGCACAAGTCTTCTAAGTCGTCAGCGAGATTTTTGAACAGTTGCGGGCGTTTTTCTTCTGTGAGGTAACGGGTGATGGCTGTGCGAAAATTTTCGATACCGCTATCTTGAATTAATTGAGTAATTAATGGTTGTCCTTGCTCTGCAAGAATCCGCACGTAGTTTTCATTTGGTGTTTCGTAACTATTAACTGAAATGCGAAATTTGCTCGGAGATAGCTTGCCGGAATTCGCACAGTAGCGATTAAATTCACTAACAAATTGCGGAGTCTCTTCACTATTACCGAGCAATTCTGAATCTAATTTATCATCTCCAGAAACTCGCCCTTGACTGGTGGCAAAGATTGTATTTAAACCAAAGCGATCGCGCCCTGTTGTCCCTCGAATCAAACTCCCGTAAAACCCCAACAATCCGCTAGTTTTATAAACTCTCGCAGTATCGCGAAAGTCGGAATTAATCAGATTTTCTAAGCGCTGCCGCAGTTGCGTGTTGTACCAAGTTTCGTCAATGCGGTTGAAAATGTAAAACAGTCGATCGCGAATTCCCGGATTTCCCCGTGTTTTTTCCATCAACTCGGTTTCTTCCGTCGTCATTTCCCCAGACGAAGCTGCTTTCAAAACGCAGACAACCGCCGAAGTATCGGGGCTTTCAATCTTATCATAAGTCAATTCTGCATCCCGTTGCACGGGTGCATCAATTCCCGGCGTATCGATAATAATATTGCCATCTTGCAGCAGCGGATGATAACAGTAATATTCAACTCGCTTGAGTACAGCACTGTTACTACCGCGACGGGCATAACTAGCAGCTTCCTTGAGATTGGAAAAGTTAAACTGTTCCATCGAGTAGGTAGCGTTTTCGAGAGTTTGGATGCGATCGCGATTTGCCTCAAAACCTTCTAACAGCAGCATCAAAGCCTTAGCTTTTTTGGCTAACTCGGATTTATTTTCGCCGCCTTCCGTTTCAATAATTATGTTACATCCCTGAGACAACAGCGACACTACATCTGTTTGATTAATATTAAGTTCAGTAGCTAAACCTAACTGATGGCACAGCACAGAAGCTTGCTGGCTAATCTCAAACTCGCTCAAAAAAGTGAGAACAACGCGCTCTTTTTCCGGCTCAGCAAAGGCGATATAACATTCCGTACCTGTCGCGTGTCCTTCAGCACTGTAGAGCAATTCTCGCTCCAGCAAAGCATTAATTAGCATGGATTTTCCCGCACTGAAAGCGCCAGCAAACACAATTTCAAACTCAGGAGAAATTGCCTTTTTCAGAGAAGCTTGTACCGCCGTGATATCTTGTTGTCGCAAAGAAGATTCCTGACGCAGCAGTTGCAGTAAGGAGTCAACTTGCTCTTGCAGATTGTTGCATTGAGGGGGCATTTGAGTCATGGCGGCAGACTGCTCCTGATTTTGGGAAAATTACCTTATTGTTAATTCTCTGCTAGTTCAGGAATAATCACAACAGTAATTTTACTTATGCGATCCAGGATGGCTGAAAGTGCGATCTGCTATTCTGGCGACAAATCCTATCGTTTACGGTTGTTTCGGAATTATTAAACCGCAGAGGCCGCAGAGGCCACAGAGGAAGACAAGAGAGAGATGAATAATTGCTATACCCACGCATTTGATATCGTCTATTTACAGCCAAGTGGCTAAATCTGATATGTCCGTAAAATTTAGCCAAGCATCTCCTAATTTTTCGTACACGATTAGTAGTAAGGCGCGCATTATTGCGCCCCTACAAAATTAAACTGGCGCATTGCGTACTCTATATTAAACCGATAAATCCTGACGCGGTTTAAAAGACTCAACCTGTCGCAACTTCTCGTACAATTCTCGTTCCTCTTCACTAATTTCTTTGGGAATTAACACCTGAATTTCTACCAACTGATCGCCCCGATCGCCATTTCCTGTTGGATAGCCTTTGTTAGCCAGCCGCAACCGCTTTCCAGAGGTTACTCCCGGCGGCAATTTCATCTTTACCAAGCCGTCTAGCGTCGGTACTTCAATATCTCCCCCCAACACCGCTTCGCTGGGAGTCAGTGGCAATTCGCAGCAAATATCCGACATTTCCAAGCGAAAAAATGGATGGGGAGAAACCGTGATTTTCAAATATAAATCTCCGCCGCCCATACCTTGATTTCGCAAGCGAATCCGCTGGCCTGATACCATAGCAGGAGGCAGAGTCACCTCGATCGCTCGCCCATCTTCCAGACGAATTCGCTCGGTACCGCCCGAATAAGCCCTTTCCAAAGGCAGAGTTAGCCTGGCCTCAATGTCCCTTCTCGTTTCGCGATCGACTGTTTCTCGTCGCATTTCGCGATCGACTGTTTCCCGCCGCATTTCGCGATCGACTGTTTCTCGTCGCATTTCGCGATCGACTGTTTCTCGTCGCATTTCGCGATCGACTGTTTCCCGTCGCATTTCGCGATCGTCAAAATCCCTTCTAGGTGGGCGAGAATTAGCCACATAACTCGTTTTCTTAGAAGCCGTATTCCACGGTTCAGAGGAGGCTACTCCCTGTGTATCATTCGCTGTCGCCATCCTCACTTCCCGGCGTCTTCCGAGCACTTGATCGAGAAATTTATTAAAATCCGAGTAATCACTAAAATCGACATCTTCGGTCGGTTTTTTCCGGGTAGTTTTAGTGTTTCCCCAAGTTTTGAAATTGGGAAGTCGCACCCCTTGCTTTCCTTGAAATCCCTTTTGTTTCCAGAATTTACTAAACTGATCGTATTGAGCGCGCTTCTCGATATCGGAAAGAATATCATAAGCTTCATTAATATCCTTAAACTTATCTTCAGCAGATTTATCCCCTGGATTTACGTCAGGGTGCAACTGTCTGGCTAGCCGTCGATAGGCTTTTTTTATCTCATCAGCCGTGGCATCTTTGGGTACTCCCAAAATTAGATAGTAATTGCGAAAATTCTGCATAGTTAGTCATTAGTCATTAGTTATTAGTCATGAGTTATTAATTATTAGTCATTAGTCATTAGTCATGCTGCTTCCCTGCTTCAAACTAGGGACTAATGACTAGGGACTAATGACTAACCACTAATTAGAGCCAATCGTCGTCATCATCCCAATCGTCGCTTTGATTTTGATAAGGGCGAGTGGGGCGATTAGCACTGCTTCTACGATCGCCCATTCGATCGCCCATTCGATCGCCCATACGATCGCCCATACGATCGCCCATACGATCGTAGGGGCGATCGGGAATTGGATCGACAGTCGATCGCCTGTACGGTTTAGCATTGGTATAATAGCTGCTATCATCGCTGCGCCGCTTCGTACCGTCGCCCGTAAAAGTCCGCTTCACAGACTCAAAGAAATCATCATCATCGTCATCCATCGCAAACGCCGAAACTTCCCGGCTCAAATCGTAAAGAGCATCCTGCAAATCCGAACCAACTTGGTCAACTCCCCGCTCATCATTGCGTTCCAAACTGTCTCGCAATTCCCGAATTAAAGTTTCAATTCGCTGGCGGCTTCTTTGAGCAAACTGCATTCCGCGATCGAGCGCAACTTCCCGCAACTGCCGCTCGGCTTGATAAGCTAAAGCTTCAGCGCGATTGCGTTTTTCTACCCTTTCCCGCTGCAACTTATCAGCTTGAGCAAACTGTTCCGCATCGCGAATCATTTGATTCACTTCCTGCTGACTCAGCGTCGAAGCACCTTGCACAGTAATGCTTTGTTCCCTGCCGGTAGTTTTGTCCAAAGCAGTCACCAACAGCATCCCGTTAGCATCAATATCAAAAGCTACTTGCACCTGCGGAATCCCTCGCGGTGCCGGCGGAATTCCAGTTAGTTTAAACCGTCCCAAAGACTTATTATCTCTGCCTAATTCCCGTTCCCCTTGGATGACGTGAATTTCTACCACAGTTTGGTTGTTTTCAGCAGTCGAAAAAATGTCCGATCGCCTGACGGGAATAGTAGTATTCCTCGGAATCAGTTTTTTCATCACCCCGCCGATCGTTTCCAAACCCAGCGACAGCGGCGTCACATCCAACAGCAGCACATCGCGGACATCGCCACCCAAAATACCCGCCTGAATTGCCGCACCCACCGCCACAACTTCATCGGGATTGACATTTTGATTCGGCTCTTTATCAATCAAGTTGCGAACAACTTCCTGCACCAAAGGAATGCGAGTCGAACCGCCGACTAGCACAACTTCATCAATGCGAGAAGGACTCAAACTTGCATCAGCCAAAGCTTGTTTGACTGGACGCCGTAGCCGCTGCACCAAATCTGTGCACAGCCCCTCAAATTGACCACGAGTTAGTCGCGTTTCCAGATGCAAAGGCCCGTCTTCGTTCGCATCGATAAACGGCAAATTAATCTCGGTGACACCGACTCCCGACAGCTCAATCTTGGCTTTTTCTGCCGCTTCGATCAAGCGCTGCAAAGCTTGGCGATTTTTCCGCAGATCGATGCCTTCTTTTTCTAAGAATTGTTCTGCCAACCAATCAACAATTTTGGAGTCAAAATCATTGCCACCTAATTGAGTATCGCCGCTAGTTGCTTTAACTTCAAATACTCCGTCTCCCACGTCTAAGATAGAGACATCAAAAGTACCGCCGCCCAAATCAAACACTAAAATAGTTTGACTTTCTCGCCTCTCCAAACCGTAAGCTAAAGAAGCCGCTGTCGGCTCATTTAAAATCCGTTTGACTTCAAGTCCGGCAATTCGTCCAGCATCCCGCGTCGCCTGTCGCTGCGAGTCGTTGAAATAAGCGGGAACAGTAATTACAGCCCCCGTCACCTCTTGTCCCAGATAGCGGCTGGCTTCATCGGCCAGTTTCCGCAAAACCATCGCCGAAATTTCCTCTGGGGCAAAATCTTTTTTCAGGCGGGGACACTTGATTTTGATGTTCCCGTTTTCGTCGCGGCGAGTTGTGTAAGGGACGCGCTTTGATTCTGGAGTCAGTTCGGTATATTTGCGTCCGATGTACCGCTTGACGGCGTAAAAGGTGTTTTGCGGATTGAGAACAGTCTGGCGTCTGGCCATCTGTCCCACCAGGCGTTCTCCTTCCTTTGTGAAAGCGACTACCGAGGGAGTTGTCCGCATCCCTTCTGCATTGGCAATCACAACCGGTTTGCCGCCTTCCATGACGGCTACTACTGAGTTTGTTGTTCCGAGGTCAATGCCAACTACTTTACCCATGCGTCAGTTGTCTCCTGTGGCGTTGTGTGTAACTTTTTCAATATAAGCGTTAAGTATGATTGCATTTATTGTACCGCGTCGAGAAGCGGGGGCTGCGGGGGGATTGCCTCACCTGCGGTTCAGGTTGCTGGGGTTGGCTGGGTGCGATCGACCTTTTTTCCATACGGTTTGGCGCAGCAACCGAGGAGCAAATTGATTAGAACTCATATCTTGCACCATTCTCAAGAACAGGCTTTCCGGCCTGTTCCACAAAAATTCAATGTTCTTGTGGAACAGGCCGGAAAGCCTGTTCATAAATAGCTAATTGAGAATGGTGCAAGATATCAGTTAGAATGGAGAGCAAAAGTTATAGCTATCATTAACATAGAGGTAGCCTGAATGACCGGATTAGAAGTATTGCAGTCAGTTGAGTTTCTCAAGATAAAAGGCAAAGAAGTTAAAGATAAGTGGGATGAAGATTGAGGTTATTACAAGTAGGAATTACGCACGGGTGGTCAGAAACCGGGTTTTTTTACGAAAATCTTTCGCACTCACCCACAGATTCGGTAAAAAACCCGGTTTCTTGGGCATAGATGAGTAATTCCTGACAAGATTGAATTTCACTACAAACTTAAGGAGGCAAGAGTTATGCAAAGTATTAAAGTGCGATCGCGCGTCGGATCAGACGGGATGTTGCATTTGCAAGTCCCGGTTGGGATAAAAGATACAGATTTAGAAGTTATTGTAGTTTTCCAGCGCATAACACCGGCAACTGAAGCTAAAACACCGGAAGATTTAGGCTGGTCGCCCGGTTTTTTTGAAACGGTAATAGGAAGTTGGGAGGGAGAACCGCTTGTTCGTCCCGATCAGTTGGAATATGAAATCCGGGAAGAATTGCTGTGATTTATCTTTTAGACACCAATACTTGCATCCGTTTGTTAAATCCAGACCGCAACTCATCGGTATCTCGCCGACTAGCAATGATTCGGTCAGGTGATGTAGCAATATGCTCTGTAGTTAAAGCAGAACTTTACTGGGGTGCTTTTAAAAGTTCTCGTCAAGATAGCAATCTAGCTAGACTAGAACGTTTTTTCAATGAGTTTGTAAGTTTGCCTTTTGATGACCAGTCTGCCCTAATTTACGGTCAAATTCGCACTCAATTAGCTGCATCTGGGACACCTATCGGCCCTAATGACCTTTTGATTGCCTCTATTGCTCTCGCCAACAACCTAATTCTTGTAACTCACAATACCCGCGAGTTCAGCCGTGTTGAGGGTTTGCGTCTGGAAGATTGGGAGATAGAGGTCTGAGTTATACCAATTTCATAAAGTTATGCTACATAGAAAGTTTTACTCCCCCCCTTAATAAGGGGGGGGTTGGGGGGGGTAGATATGTAGCGCTATTTTATGAATTTGGTATTAGATGTATCGAGTTCGCCTACAATCACAATCTCGCTCCAACAATGCCTGCAATCGCAATAAAACTATGAAATTCACCTTAGATGTAGAAAACAATCCCACAGGCTGGCCGGATCATACTCAACTACCAGAATCCGACGGCACTTTTGTGAAAAACTTTCAAGAACATCCCCAAAGCATTCTGTTAACAGATTCAATTACTCCCGTTTTGCAGAGAATCCACGCTGACGGTAACTATTGTATCGGTCAAGATAGCGGCATTTACTGGCGATTAACTGACCCGTTAGAAAAGGGTGCAGAAGCGCCAGACTGGTTTTATGTGCCTAATGTCCCGCCAACTATTGACGGTCAATTGCGCCGTTCTTATGTGATGTGGCAAGAATTTGTAGCACCGTTAATTGTGTTAGAGTTTGTATCGGGGAATGGTGCGGAAGAACGGGACAGAACGCCTTTATTGCGATCGGGTCAACAGGAAACTAAGCCGGGTAAATTCTGGATTTATGAAAATGTCATCCATCCGGCATTTTACGGAATTTATGAAGTAACTAAGGCTAGCGTTGAAGTCTATCACCTGATCGAAGATAGGTATCAATTAGTTGCTGCAAACGATCGCGGTCATTATCCGATCGCACCGTTAGGAGTGGAATTGGGAATTTGGCAAGGAAGGTATCAAAATGTTGAGTTACCTTGGCTGCGCTGGTGGGATAGTCAAGGGAATCTGTTGTTAACCGGGGCTGAAAGAGCCGATCGCGCCGAAGACCAATTAGAGCAATTGCGCGCTCAATTGCGATCGGCTGGAATTGAACCGGAATTGTGAATTGGAGTGCATCTCAATTTGGGAAGGGCGCGGGGGCAAAAAACCCGGTTTCTGCGTGAATATTTGTAGAAATAATCGACAATTTTTGGAAGAAACCGGGTTTTTTTCGTAAGTCCTAAAGAAGTCGGGGATCTAATAATCATCACAGAGGAAACCAAGTGCCACGCATTTTTGACAACATTGAACTGCGGCTGCTACCAGCATTGCGAGACACCATTAAACTCTCCTATCGGGCAGATTTTTGTGTGGGCTATTTCAATCTTCGGGGATGGCGGAGAATTGGCGATTTAATCGAAGCTTATGTGGGAAACCAAGGAGCCTGCTGTCGCCTTTTGGTGGGAATGCAAAGTTTGCCGGCCGATGAATTGAATGCTAGTTTTAGCCTGATTTCCCATCACGGGGGGATTGACAATAATGCCATTATTCGTCTCAAAAAACGGATGGCTGAGGAATTCCGCCACCAGTTGACGATAGGGGCTCCCAGTGATATTGATGAGCAGGGATTACGCAGGTTAAGCTATCAGATTAAAACTGGAAAAGTTGTTGTTAAATTATTCTTAGCTTATCACCTACACGCTAAGCTTTATCTCGTTCACCGTCACGATCCCAACACTCCGATCGTCGGTTTTTTGGGCAGCAGCAATCTGACTTTATCGGGATTGTCAAAACAAGGGGAATTGAATATTGATATTTTAGATTCAGATGCTTGTAATAAGTTGCAAAAATGGTTTGACGATCGCTGGGAAGAATACGGCTGTGTTGATATTTCTAAAGAACTTGCAGAAATTATCGATCGCAGTTGGGCGAGATCCGAACTAATTCCACCTTATCACATCTATCTCAACATAGTCTATCATTTGTCCCGCGAGGCGATCGCAGGTATTGCTGAGTTTCAGATTCCCCGCGATTTTAAGGGTTTATTTAAATTTCAAGAAGAAGCCGTTAAGTTAGCCGCCCGTCACATTACCAGACGGGGAGGCGTGATTATTGGCGACGTTGTAGGGTTGGGTAAAACTTTAGTCGGAACTGCGATCGCCAAAATTTTACAAGAAGACTGTTTCTTTGACACCCTGATTATTTGTCCCAAAAACTTGGTAAAAATGTGGCAAGAGTATGCAGACAAATATCGCCTGCTGGCAAAAGTCTTATCCATCAGTCTGGTACAGCAAGAATTGCCAGAATTGCGCCGCTATCGAGTTGTGTTAATTGATGAAAGTCACAACCTCAGAAACCGCGAAGGCAAGCGATATCGAGCGATTCAAGAATATATTGCAATCAACGAAAGTAAATGTATTTTGCTTTCAGCAACTCCCTACAACAAAACCTATTTAGATTTATCTTCTCAGTTGCGGCTGTTTATTCCTGAAGACCAAAATTTAGGATTGCGGCCCGAAGCTTTGCTCAATCAATTGGGCGGAGGCAGTCAAGGAGAGTTAGAATTTATTAAGCGGCATCAATGTTCCGTGCGCTCTTTGGCTGCTTTTGAAAAAAGCGAACATCCTGATGATTGGCGAGATTTGATGAAGCACTACATGGTGAGGCGCACTCGCTCGTTTATCAAAGAAAATTATGCGGAAACTGACGCAGAGAAGAAGCGCAAATATTTAGAATTTGTAGATCGCACGCGATCCTATTTTCCCGATCGCCTTCCAAAAACCATTAAGTTTTCCTCGGAAACCTCCGCAACCAACTCCCAGCTTGACTTTGAGGAAATTGTCGAAGTCATCAATGCCCTAAATCTGCCGCGTTACGGGCTGGGAAATTACATCGCCAAAAAACCCAAACAACAGCCGACTGAAGCAGAACAGCGGCAGTTAAATGCCTTATTCCGTGGGGGTCGCCGATTAATGGGATTTTCGCGGACAAACCTGTTTAAACGGCTAGAAAGCAGCGGTAGTGCCTTTATTCAGTCGATCGAGCGCCACATCCTGCGGAATTTTATCTACTTATATGCGATCGACCAAAACTTCGATATTCCGATCGGCACCCAGGATGCAGAATTGTTGGATACCCGCAACAGCGATGAAGATGCCGATTCTGTGGTGGTTAGCAGTTTTGAAAGCGAAGAAATCGAAGATGATGCGGGCGAAAATTTAGATATTGAAGCAGAATTGCTGTCAAGCGAAAAGAGTTTTAAACAGCGGGCCGAAGTAGTTTATCAAGAATATAAAACGCGCTATCAACGCAGGTTTAAATGGCTCAAATCAGACTTTTTTGATACCAAGAAGTTAAGACGGGATTTGCTAGAAGATGCCCGCTGTCTGATAGAAGTCTTGCAAACTTGCGGTAAATGGCATTCTCAACCCGATGAAAAGTTAGCTGCTTTGGTGAAATTGCTCACAGAAACTCACCCCCATGAGAAAGTATTAATTTTTACTCAGTTTGCCGATACAGTCCGCTATATAACTGATAATTTAACTAAGCTAAATATTGCGGGCGCCGCATCGGTGACAGGTAAATCAAAAGACCCCACCGAACTCACATTTCGGTTTAGTCCGACTAGCAACGGTAAGCGTGACAAAATCTCCCCAGAACGAGAATTGCGAATCTTAATTGCCACCGATATCCTGAGTGAAGGTCACAACTTACAAGACAGTGCGATTATCGTTAATTATGACTTACCTTGGGCAATTATTCGGTTAATTCAGCGGGCGGGAAGAGTGGACAGAATCGGTCAAAAAGCCGATCGCATTTTGTGCTATTCGTTTTTGCCAGACGAAGGAGTCGATCGCATTATCAACCTGCGCGAAAGACTGCGCCGACGCTTGCAAGAAAATGCCGAAGTTGTGGGAACTGATGAAACATTTTTTGAGGATGACTCACCTCAAGTCATTCTCGATATTTACAATGAAAAATCAGGAATTTTAGATGGCGAAGAAGATGCCGAAGTTGACTTAACATCCGAAGCTTTTCAAATTTGGAAAAATGCCACGGACAACAACCCAATTTTGAAAAAAACCATTGAGTCAATGCCAAATGTAGTTTATTCAACTCGCAATCATACTCCCGCACCCTTGCAACCAGAAGGAGTTTTATTGTACATGAAAACCGCCGAGGGAAATGATTCATTAATTTGGGTCGATCGCGATGGCAATAGCGTTAGTCAATCGCAACTCGGCATCCTCAGAATTGCAGCCTGCGAGGAAGCGACACCAGCAATTCCCAGAGACAAACAGCATCACGAATTAGTCACAAAAGGTGCAGAGTTGATAGCAGAAGAAGAGTTAACTGCGGGCGGACAATTGGGCAGGCCTTCCGGGGCCCGGTTCCGAACATACGAACGTTTGAAGAGTTACTTTAAGGAAATGAATGGTACAATATTTGCATCCGATGAATTGTCAAAAGCAATCGATGAAATTTACCGCTATCCCCTGCGCCAGTCGGCAATTGACACGTTAAATCGGCAGTTAAAAAGCGGGATTGGCGATCGACAATTAGCTGAATTAGTCGTGGGTTTGCGGATGGATGACCGTTTGTGTATAGTTAATGAAGACGAAGACAAACGGGAACCGATGATTATTTGTTCTTTAGGCTTGTTTCAGGAGAAAGCTGTCAGTCCGCCATTCCTCTCACCATCCAGCTAGTCCGCCAGGGAATGAATTCCCTGTCTAATAGCGAAAGTCGTCTAAAGACGACTCATGAATTGAAAATTTTTCTTCTCAGTCCTCATAGCGAGGACTTTCGCTTTGAGACAGGGGTTTCAACCCCTGTCGGACTGTCGGACTGTCGAACTGTTTGTCTAATAGCGAAAGTCGTCTAAAGACGACTCATGAATTGAAAATTTTTCTTCTCAGTCCTCATAGCGAGGACTTT
>NZ_JAUBOQ010000029.1:31983-36109 GCF_036700325.1 Microcoleus sp. Z1_B2 | reverse complement strand
TTGAAAATTTTTCTTCTCAGTCCTCATAGCGAGGACTTTCGCTTTGAGACAGGGAATTCATTCCCTGTCGGACTGTCGGACTGTCGGACTGTCGGACTATCTGACTCTCGGTTTAACGTTAAGTTGACACGCCTTGGGCACGATGCCGTGTCCCTACTAGAGTTCTCCCTTATTCCTTCATATATAACCATGCCACAAACACTTAAAGAATCCCGCGAACTTCTCCAAGACTTTGAATTCAACAAATTATTCGTCCAAAAACTCGGTTGGGATAATCCATCTTCCCACAAAACCGTATCTTTAGAAATAGAAGGCGAGACTTATTCCCGAAAAGCCATCGCCCAACTTAACGGAGTAGTTGTATATGAAATTATCGCCGATAGCGGAAATATCCCCAACAGCGCCGAAAGACTGACAATTTATCGCGAAATTGTCCAAATTTCTGCCGAAAATCTATTGATTTTTATTGACAAAAATCGCACCAAATGTCTCTGGTATTGGGTAAAGCGCGAAGGTACAAAGCTTTATCCCCGCGATCATGTATACGTGAAACGGGAACCTTGCGATTTGCTACTGAGTAAAGTGACAGCTTTAAAGGTTGATTTAGAAGAATTAGAAACGCTTTCGGTGATTGATGTCGCCCAAAGATTGCAGGCTGGCTTGGATGTCGAACGAGTAACTAAAAAGTTTTTTGAAGAGTTTAAACAGCAACACGTTGAATTTTTAAGTGTGATTCGCGGCATTGACAAAGAAACAGATAGGCGCTGGTATACTTCGGTTTTACTCAACCGCTTGATGTTTGTTTATTTTTTGCAGCGCAAAGGATTTATCGACAATCAAAAATTGATGTATTTGCAGGAAAAGTTAGCCGAAAGCAAGCAGCGGGGAACGGATTTATTTTATTCGCAATTCTTGAAAACACTGTTTTTTGAGGGATTTGCTAAACCTCTGGATTTGCGGGAGGAAGGCGTTAAAGAATTAATCGGCGATGTTAAATATTTGAATGGGGGACTGTTTCTCGAACATCCCATCGAACAAAATTATCCGAATATCGCTATACCCGATGCTGCTTTTGAGAAAATATTTAATTTATTTGCCGCCTATTCTTGGAATCTTGACGATACAGTGGGCGGGAAGGAAAACGAAATTAATCCGGCGGTTTTGGGATACATCTTTGAGAAATACATTAACCAAAAAGCCTTTGGCGCTTATTATACCAGGCCGGAGATTACTGAATATTTGTGCGATCGCACAATCAACAAACTAATTCTCGATAGAGTTAATAATCTCTCTTCCTCCAACTCTTTCTCCCCCCTTACTAAGGGGGGCCGGGGGGGATCTCTTCATCAACAAGACAACGCATCCAACTCTTTCTCCCCCCTTAGCAAGGGGGGCCGGGGGGGTTCTTCTCCCCACTTTGAAACAATCACCGAACTCCTCACCAATCTCGACGCCAATCTCTGCCGCAGCCTGCTAACAGAAATCCTCCCAAACCTAACATTATTAGACCCAGCCTGCGGTTCCGGCGCGTTTTTAGTCGCAGCGATGAAAACGCTGATTTACATCTATTCAACAGTCATCGGTACAAGCAAGTTTTTAAATGATCGTTACCTCAATGACTACCTAAAAGACATCGAAAAAGAGCATTCATCACTCAACTACTATATCAAAAAACGGATTATTAGCGACAACCTCTACGGCGTGGATATCATGCCGGAAGCAGTGGAAATTGCCAAATTGCGACTGTTTTTAGCCTTAGTTTCGGCGGCGCAGAATGTCAACGACTTGGAACCCTTGCCGAATATTGATTTTAACATCATGGCGGGCAATTCCTTAATTGGATTACTGCGGGTAGATGACGCAGAATATGAAGGAAGTGGAACTCAGTTAAATTTTTTTCACAAGACATACAGACAAGTATTGGAGGAGAAAAACCGTCTGATTTCTATTTACCGTCATGCGACTACCTATAGCCAAAACTTGCAGAGTTTACGAGATGAAATTGCCGAAAAGAAAGCGCCGGCTATCGAAAATATTAATAAGATTTTGTTGGAAGATTTCAAGCAGTTAAAAATTAAGTTTGAACAAGCACAGATTAGCGGTAAGCCGATTAAGCGTACCCTGACTCTCGCTGATATAGAAGCTTTGAAGCCTTTTCACTGGGGCTATGAGTTTGATGAGATTTTGCATCAACGGGGCGGTTTTGATGCGATTATTACTAATCCGCCTTGGGAAATTTTTAAGCCAAATGCTAGAGAGTTTTTTGTGCAGCATAACGAACTAGCCAAAAAAAGCAAGATGGATATCAAAACTTTTGAAAAAGAGCAAAATAAAATTCTGCAAAATCCTGAGATTGCTGAAACTTGGTTAAAATATTTGAGTGAATTTCCTCATGTTAGCGCTTACTACCGTTCAGCAGAACAGTACAAAAATCAGATTTCAATTGTCAACGGCAAAAAGTCTGGTACTGATATTAACTTCTACAAGCTTTTTCTAGAGCAATGTTTTAACCTCTTACGCCCAAATGGCGAGTGCGGCATCATCATTCCTTCTGGAGTTTATACTGATTTGGGAACTAAGCAACTGCGGGAAATGTTATTTGTTGAGACTGAGATTGATGCGCTGTTTGGTTTGTCCAATGAAAGGTTTATTTTTGAAGGAGTGGATCATCGCTTCAAGTTTTGCTTGCTCACTTTTGAGAAAGGTAAAAGTACAGAGTCATTTCAAGCTGCTTTCCGCATCAATCCGCGAGAAGCGATTCGGGTGGACAAACTCGATACTTTTCTGAATAATCAAGATGAATGTATTGAGATTTCTGTTAACTTGATTCGTCGCTTATCTCCTGACTCTCTGTCGGTGATGGAGTTTAAAAATGAGGGAGATATTCGGATTGCTGAGAAAATGCTGCAATTCCCTTTGCTGGGCGAACAGATTGAGGGGAAATGGAATCTGCGGTTAACTGCGGAATTTCACATGACTAATGACAGTCATTTATTCAAGCAAGAACCAGGGAAAGGGAAACTGCCACTTTATGAAGGGAAAATGATTCATCAGTTTACTCATCTCTACGCTGAACCGAGGTATTGGGTGGATGAAGCGGAAGCGAGAAAAGCTTTATTGGGAAGGAATGGCGTAGATAATGGTCAAAAGTTAGATTATCAGTGTTACCGTTTTGCATATCGTGCAATTGCTAGCAGTACAAATGCTCGTAGCCTTATTGGTACAATACTGCCTAAAAATGTTGTCTGTGGTCATTCTCTCAATATTTCCTCTCCTATTAAAAATAACAAATATATGCTCTTTATTTGTGCAGCTTTAAATAGCTTGTGTTTTGACTTTACATTGCGTCAAAAAGTATCGTCAAATTTAACTATGTTCTTTATTTACCAGACACCTGTCCCGCGATTAACATCAGGTGACAAATACTTCACCGACATCGTACAGCGCGCCGCCAAACTCATCTGCACCGCCCCAGAATTTGACGAATTAGCCCAAGAAGTCGGCTTAAACTCCCACCGAGAAGGCGTTACCGATGAAACAGAACGCGCTCAATTGCGAGCGGAATTAGACGGCATCATCGCCCACCTTTACGGATTAACGGAAGCCGAATTTGCGTATATTTTGACTACTTTTCCGATTGTCCCCGAAGCCGTGAAACAAGCAGCATTAGCGGCCTATCGCACCTTTGCGGCATCACCCGGAGATCCCCCCTAACCCCCCTTAATAAGGTGGGGACAGGAAGTAGATCCCACGTTTGCAGGGGAAAGTAGAGGAGACTGCAGTGCCGTTTCCCTACAAATAATAGGGGGGGTAGTTACATATTTCGTGCATGAAAATTGAGGATTTTGCGGTAGGGAAAGAGCACGGTGCGGTGTCCTCTTTCCTCCGCCAGTCTTCTCGCTTACCCGGCAGTCCGCCAGGGAATGAATTCCACGGGGCTTATAGCGAAAGTCCTCTGAAAGAGGACTGAAGAACTCATTAGTCCTCTTTGAGAGGACTTTTGCTTTGAGGCAGGGGTTTCAACCCTTGCCGGACTGTCGGGTAGGCGCGAGGACTGTCGGGTAGGCGGGTTTAACGTGTTGGTTGACACCTATGGGCACGGTGCGGTGTCCTCTTTTCCTCCGCC